>NZ_JBANAZ010000030.1:0-109093 GCF_059803455.1 Bradyrhizobium sp. UFLA05-108
AAATGGGAGTTAAGACGGCAAGCCCGCGACCATCGACTAAATCATGGAGATAGCTGCACCGTGAACGCACCAAAACCCTTTCCGCTCAATGCCTGGCACGCGGCTGCATGGTCCCACGAGATCGCCCGCGAGCTGTCCGCCCGCACCATCTGCGGCAAGAACATCGTGCTCTATCGCCGCACGGACGGCGCCATCGCGGCGCTGGAGGATGCGTGTTGGCACCGGCTGCTGCCGTTGTCGCTCGGACATCTCAAGGGCGATGACGTCATGGGCGGCTATCACGGGCTGGTCTTCAATTCGGCCGGCCGCTGCTCCTACATGCCCGCGCAGAAGACGATCAACCCGTCAGCCTGCGTGCGTGCCTATCCGGTCTCTGAGCGGCATTATGGGCCGATCCGAATTGGACGGCATCTGAACCTTCCACTGCAAAAGATTCGCTTCGATGCATCGATGCGTTCGCTTGAAGCATAAAGATATAAACCTGTCGGGCCATCAGCTTTTTGCGATCGCGCCGATACTCAAAGCTCCCAATCAGGGCGCGACCGGCAAGGCAAATCGAAAGGTCGCGCCCGGCTCTTGCTTGCGGACGATCGATAGGCGGCCTCCATGAGCTTCTATGATCGAACGACAGATCGACAGACCCATTCCAAGACCAGTTGATTTGGTGGTGAAAAACGGATCTAAGATGCGGACCCTATCATCCTCAGCGATTCCGACCCCGCAATCACTCACAGAGAGCTGCACGCGGCCGTTATTGTCCTTTGATGATTGAACCACCAGTTCGCGCGTACGGTCGTCAACTGCTTGCATCGCCTCGATTCCGTTCATCACCAGATTGATGATCACCTGTTGCAGCTGAACCCGGTCACCGAGGATCGTGGGAAGTGTTGGCGCCAGCTCAGTTCGCAGGGTCACTTGGTGATTAACCAGCTCACGTGTCACCAGCGCGATGACCTCGTTCACGACCTCATTGATGTCGAGCGCTACCCTCTCGATATCACCTTTCTTCGCAAGCGTGCGGACCCTGCGGATGACCTCACTTGCCCGCATCGCATCGTCGATGATCCACTCTACTGATCGGCGCGCGCCGGCAACATCCGGAGTTTCGCGGCCTATCCAGCCGAGGCACGCATCGGCGTTGCTGATAATGGCCGCAAGCGGCTGGTTTACCTCGTGGGCGATTGAGGCTGTTAGTTCCCCCAGCGTGGTCACGCGCGTAACATGCGCAAGATCTGCCTGTGCCTTCCGCAGCTCTTGTTCTGCCTGATCTGCGCGAATTTTTGTCGTGATGTCGGTGGCGACGCCACGGTAGCCGCGAAAGTTGCCACTTTCATCAAAAAAAGGCTTGCCGCTGGTCTGGAAGTAAATTGCCGTCCCAGTCGCGCTGATGGTGCGATAGATCAGATCGCGAAATGGGAGATGTGCGCTGAGTGTCGCCTGATGCTGCCGCCACTTCTCCGGTTCTTCTTCAACGTCGCAGGCAATTTCCCAGCGAGGCAGGCCAATGGCCCCTGTGGCCAAGAGGCCCGTAGCGCTGGTGTGCTCCGATAAGGTGAGCCGGTGGTCTGGCCCGGTCTCCCATAGCCAATCGGAAGCAGTTTCCGCGTAGTCACGGAAACGTTGCTCGCTCTCACGTAGCGCAGCAAGGGTGTTTTCTAACCTTTCCCTGGCTGCGTGTTGCTCAGTGATATCCATATGCGTTCCGATGAGCTCGACGGTCGAGCCATCGCTTCCCAACACGGCGTGCGCAATAGCATGTATGTGCCGTATCGCGCCATCGGGAAGACAGATCCGAAAATCATATTCGAAGTTCCCTGATTTCTGTTCAAGAGCCCGATGTTGCACTTCCTGCTGCAGCGGCAAATCATCTGGATGAATACGGGAACGGATGGCCTCAAGCGTCACGGGCTCTTCCGGATCAAAGCCAAACAAACGACTGACTTCGACGGAGCGATAAGCAAAACAGCGTCGGTGGCAGTCCCAGGACCAAGTGCCTGTGCGACTGAGCTGCTGCGCGTCGGCGAGATAGGCCTCGCTACGGCGCAGTCGCCCTTCCGTCTGCTTCGCTGCTGTGATGTCGATCGCCGCCCCGACAAACTCGACATCGCCAGATGCTGTCCTCGTGGCCCGTGCTAGTGCGTGAATGTGCTTTATTGATCCGTCGGGCATCAGCAGTCGGTATTGGTGCTCGAAGTCCTCGCCTCGCGATGCTCGATCCAACGTCTCCTGGACGGAAGCCTTATCCTCTGGGTGGGTGCGGTCAAGGACGTGTTGCGGTGTCGGTTTGACGTCTGGATCGTATTCGAAAAGCCGGAAAGTCTCCTTCGACCAAAAGACCTCGCCGGCGGCGTTCCAGCCGAAGCTGCCGGTGTGACTTAATTCCTGCGCCTGTGCCAAATGGGCTTCGCTTCGCTGCAGCGCAAGTTCTGTCCGCTTTTGCTCAGTGATATCTTCGCAGGCAATGAGGACGATGAGCTTGTCTTCGGCCCACAGCATGGCTTTGGCGTTTTCACGTACCCACAGCACCGAGCCGTCCTTTCTGACTTTCCGGATGTCCCAGGTGCGCGATTGGCCGATATCTGCAAGACAACTCCCGATGCATTTGCGAACGACCTCACGATCGTCTTCCGGAAAGACCTTCAGCACGGATAGGCCGACTAGTTCGGCAGGCGTATAGCCGAGTTGAGTCGCGCCGAAAGTATTGACGTTCAGGACCGTCCCCGCTTCATCGACCATGAAGTACATGGCCGGGTTATGCTCAAAGATTGCGCGCCACAGTTTCTCGCGGTTATGCAGATCGGCCGCACTGTGCGGTAGCTTGGCTGCGGCCTCACGCGCAACTTCCCTTTTGCGACGAACTTTTCCTATCAGGTGCGTTCCGACAATTGACGCAGTGAGAAAAGCCACAACCACCAAAAGGTCCTGGGGATTATCGATCCGAAAACTCAACGTGGGCGGCGTAAAAACGTAGGCTAAACTAGCGACGGAGACGATGGAAAGGACCAATGATGCGATGAAGCTGCCCCTCAGCGAAAACAGCAAGATCACCACCAGATAGGCGAACGCCGTGGCTGCGAAAGGGCTGTGAATATACAAGGAAGCTAGCGTCACCGCCCCTAGCGTAATGCTACCGACGATAAACTGCGTGCCTGAACGTTCCAACGTGGTGAGCTGGTTAAACATGCTTGTAGCCGTCCGGCCCTTCTGGCGGAGAGATTAGTGATCAGACAAAAAATACAGCAATTTATTCGAGCCGGACAGGCGCTCCTGAGCGCTTTCTACGTCCGCCCCTTAAATAAGCACGGTCGAAAAAGTCGCATTACAAACCTTCGTATATTTCTTTTAAACATTAGATATCGGACGCTCACATAGGAAGTTACCTTCGTCTCATGCTCAGCCATCCTCCTTGAGTAGCGTGCCGCAGCCTTGGGTTGCTGCCCGGTCAATCACAATTTCATCGCTCACTCCGAAGTTGGTGCTCGTGCTGGATGCCGGGCGTGGGTATGCAGGCGTTGAACGGCATGATCTTCGGAAGGGGCTGGCAGCGGTTTGCGGTGCATGCGGATCGATTATCTTGAAATCGATCGGACCGAAGTTCGTAACGATTTTCTTGGTATTCGCTGTTTCGGCTCACTAGAAACGCCCGCCGTCTTTAGCGATGCAGCAGCGTTATCGAAGCACGATAAGAGGTCTCTGTCGTACCGCTTGCACGATGGCTTCCACTGCGCCGGCAGCGAGCGCCAGCCGCGTCGATAAGAGTATGACTGCGGCGCCGCAACCACGAAAGGCGCCTCGGCTTCGGAGATGCATGCCGTACTTCATGGAGTCACCGGCGCCGCACGGCACTACACACTACGGTGACAGAAACCTTCGCCGTCGCTCGGTTGAGCATCTTGAGAAGAAATAGGCATTGACCCAGCGTTCTACTCGATGACAGTGGCGAACTATCTGGGCCGTTCCGATTATCGACACGCGATTCCGAGCCGGAGTACAGCTACACGTCGGCCTTCTAGCCGAATTCCACATTGATGGCGAGAATTTAGAATAGCAGCGAGGACGACTTTCTCGCTCGTGGTCAATTGAATGATGACGGCGAGGCAGGTTCTCCCGTCCCTGCCACTCCTTTCCAGGCTCGTGCAGGTTCGGCGCCTTTGGCCCTGGCGAGGGCGTTTTGCGCGGCTTGGTGCGAAATCCAGCCGGAAAGGAGACACTCGCATGCCGACGGCCCGGAGATTCAAACTCTGGCATTGGCACTGCCGCGGCTGCGCCCAGACGGCGTGGCGAGAGCGCTCTTGTACGGCAGAGTGCCGGCAATTCGGGCCATGAGTTGCCGCAGCCACCGGTGGGCGGCGGAATGATGCGTCCGGGACGTCCAGGTCATGCCGACTTGAAACGGTTCGGGGAAAGGACATGACGTCGCTACGATCGATTTGGCGATGTTCGAAGCGATGCGGCTTGGCACCATCGAGATCAGGTCCGTGCCGGGGAGAATGTGGGTTAGATCGGAGATGCTCGGCACCGTGACCACCTGGTTCAGCGACAGACCGCGTTCATCGAGCTCTCTGAGGTAGCCTGAGCGCCAGGTGCCTCCATAGGTGACGACGGCATGGCTCGCCTTGACATAGTCGTCGACGCGCAGCCTCCTGCCGCGAGCGGATGGCCGCGGTGCATAACGCACATAGTGGTCATCCAGCAGATGGCGATGATAGAAGCTCTCGTCCTGCACCTCATAGGGGCCGAGGAGAAGATCGGCTTCGCCGCGTTTGAGATACGCGATCCCCTTCGCGCGCGCCGTCTTGATTTCCGGCAGCAGGTGCGGCGCCCGGCGTCTGATGTCGGCGATGGTGCGCGGCAGAATGATCGAGCGTTCGTAATAGTTGCAGGCAATCGTGATCTGCCCGGACGCGCTTGCGGGATCGGAATCCGTCGGCTGCATGAGGCCTCAAAGCCCTCAAGCAGGCGGCTGGCACACTCGACGATCTCGACGCAGCGGGGCGTTGGCGCGATACCGCCGCGCTGGCGCACGAACAGCTTGTCGTGGAACGCCGCGCAGCCGGTCCATCGTATAGCTAATCATCGATTGGTTCGTACCGAGCACTTCGGCGGCCTTCGAAAATGAGCCCAGTTCCGACACCAGTCGCGAAGTACGGATCGCGGCAAAATCAATCGCGAGTGGATCCCAATCCTTTGCCATCTCCTTAAACATCCTCCTCACGTGGCCCAAGCCGCGATATCGAAAGAGTAGATAAGGGATATCAACTCTGTCCGATTGTCCGATAGCTATTGCCAACGCAATCTGCTCGAAATGGGAGTTAAGACGGCAAGCCCGCGACCATCGACTAAATCATGGAGATAGCTGCACCGTGAACGCACCAAAACCCTTTCCGCTCAATGCCTGGTACGCGGCTGCATGGTCCCACGAGATCGCCCGCGAGCTTTCCGCCCGCACCATCTGCGGCAAGAACATCGTGCTCTATCGCCGTACGGACGGCGCCATCGCGGCGCTGGAGGATGCGTGTTGGCACCGGCTGCTGCCGTTGTCGCTGGGACATCTCAAGGGCGATGACGTTATGTGCGGCTATCACGGGCTGGTCTTCAATTCGGCCGGCCGCTGCTCCTACATGCCTGCACAGAAGACGATCAATCCGTCGGCTTGCGTGCGTGCCTTTCCGGTCGCTGAGCGGCATCGCCTCGTCTGGCTGTGGCCCGGCGATCCAGCGCTGGCGGACCCCGCCAAAATTCCAGATTTTCATTGGAACGACGGCACAGAATGGGTCGGCGACGGCGGCACGTTCTATCAGCTGAAATGCGACTATCGCCTGGTGGTCGACAACCTCATGGACCTCACGCACGAGACCTATGTGCACGCCGGCAGCATCGGGGACGAGGCGATCACGGCTGCGCCCTTCGATGTGACCCACACGGACAACACGGCGACGATGACGCGCTGGATGATCGACATCGAGCCGCCCCCGTTCTGGGGCCGTCAGCTTGCACGGCCAGGCCGCGTCGATCGCTGGCAGATCGTGACGTTCCAGGCTCCGTCGGTCGTCGTTGGCGACGTCGGTGTGGCGCTGACAAATACGGGCGCGCCCCAAGGCGATCGCTCGCAGGGCGTCAGCGGAGCGTTCTTGGCGGCGATCACGCCCGAAACTGAGACGACCTGCCACTATTTCTGGAACTTCGTCCGAAATTATCGAAAAGATAATCCGCAACTGACGAGAGAGCTCCAGCTCGCCCATGTCAACGGCGGGGCAGGCGTTTACGATCAGGATCACAGGATCTTGGAAGCGCAACAGGCGGCCATCGACAAGAACCCGCGTTCGCCCTTCTACGATCTCAACATCGATGCGGGTGCACTCTGGGCACGGCGGCTGATCGACCAGATGGTGGCCGACGAGCAGGACCGCGTGGTCGCAAACCTTGCGGCCGAGTGAGCGAAAAGTCATGGCCAAGCCGATGGAACCGATTGGTGCGCGTCTTCGCGCCACGCGTGATCTTACTCCTGACGTCCGTCTCTTCGAGATCGAGCCGGACTACCCGTCAGCTAAAGTAACGCCTGGCAGTCACATCGACGTTCTCGTGTCGATCGACGGGCGGCCCCAGCTTCGTAGCTATTCGTTGGTGGGACCTGGCGGGGACGGGCTCTATCGCATCGCCGTCAAGCGGGTCGCTTCCGGCCGGGGCGGGTCGGTCGGCATGTGGCGCCTCCAGGCGGGCGAACGGCTCACGATTTTCGAGCCGCGAAACAGCTTCGAACTGAGCTACGGCCGGCCGCACTACCTGCTGCTGGCCGGTGGGATCGGCATCACGCCGATCTACACGATGGCGCTGGCGCTGAAGCAAGCCGGAGCGAACTTCCGCCTGCTCTATGCCGCACGGAGCCGTCGAGACCTCGCGTTTGCGGACGAGATTGCCACTTACATCGGGGAACGCCTTCAGCTCTTCGTCAGTGAAGAGGGACAGCGGATCGACATCGGCGGCGAGATCGCCCAACTAGACGCGCGTGGTGAGCTCTATGTGTGTGGCCCGTTCGGCATGTTGGAGGCGGCCAAACAGCTTTGGAGCCAATCGGGCAGGCCCGCGGCGCACCTCCGCTACGAGACGTTCGGCAATACCGGCGGCTTCGCGGACGCCCCGTTCAAGATCAGGGTTCCCCGATTGGGCCTGGAAATTGACGTCCCTGCCCATCGCTCCATGCTGGAGGCGCTTGAAGATGCCGGCGTCGGCATGATCTTCGGTTGCCGGCGCGGAGAATGCGGTCTTTGCGTGCTGCCGATCCTGGAGGCGTCGGCTGAGGTCGATCATCGCGACGTGTTTTTCAGCAGTGAAGAGCGAGCGATGAACAGCAAAATCTGCACCTGCGTGTCGCGCGCGGCGAGCGGCTTTCTAACCATCGATACACCTGATCGAACGCCGCAGGACGTGCCGGTGGTGTAGAGCTTCACGGTCGCATAAGACCGAGGTAAGCTTCGCTCCACCACGCTCCGCGGCCCGAGATACTCCGCGACATGCCTTTTCGCATAACTGTCCTTATTGAGCGTGGACATCCCAATGAGAAATCGCGACCTTACCCTTCCCGCTTCGACGCTAACCCGCGAGCGCGGCACCAGATCGGCAAGACCGATCGCGATTGAATGACGATCAGCCGGTCGGTCGCGTCCTCACGCCGAACGAGGTACGGCCCGCCGCAATTTGAGTGAACGAGCGAGGCGGGCAAATCTGCATCGACCGGTTCTGATGGCCTTGATACGCGAGCAATAGTTCTTTGCTCATCGCTCACGGGTGCCTACTCTGTTTCTCAAGGGCGGAAAAGCGCTTCATCGAGTCTGCTCTTCGAAAATGCGGCAGCCTTGCAGCGCTAGGTCATACCGGGCCGGCGTCGTTCGGCCATTCATGAGCGTTCGACGATAGCTGTCGGCTGTGGTTGTTGCCCAACGGCAATGTCGCCTTTTCCCGCAGGCTCTTTCCTTCTCTACTTCGAAACCGGTCGCCTTCTTGTGCGGCGAAGCGAGCTCTGCCACGTCTTTCCCGTTTAAGTCTGTGTTCGGCGCTCGGACGCACCTCGCCTCGTTGGCTTGATCTGGCCGAAGACCGGCTGCGCCTCGATCGTCTGAGCCGCAACGCCGTCGGTTGAGACTTTCTTCCCCTGGGCTACGCCCATTCCTCGCGAGACAAGAAAGTCTCCCCGCCGGGGTCCTCCGCTTAACGCTCCGGCCCGCAGAAAAGCGGGTGCGTCGACGATCGTCTTCGGCCGTCAGATCGCCATCGAGGCCGCGGTGGTCGCGGGGCTCGAAATAACTCAAGGAGAAGTCACATGGCTAGCATCGGTTCTTTCAAGAAGGTCGGCTCGGATTTCCAGGGCGAGATCGTCACGCTGAGCTTGCAGGCGAGGGGCGTCCGCATCGTCGCCGAGACCAACCGCTCAAACGACAACGCTCCCAGCCACCGTGTCTATGTGGGCCGGGCGGAGATCGGGGCGGCCTGGTCCAAGCGCTCCGAGGAAGGTCGCGACTACCTCTCGCTCAAGCTCGATGACCCCTCGTTCAACGCACCGATCTACGCGAACCTGTTCGAGGACGAAGCCAGCGAAGGCTACACCCTCCTCTGGTCGCGGCCGCGCAAGACCGGCGAGTAATCCTCGCGCCGAGTACGCCCCGCCCGATCCAGTCGGGCGGGGCGCTTTTTGACGCCGAGAAAAAAGCCGCCAACGGGACCGGATCGATCGACGTCGATCGCATCATGGATTTCGCTTTGCTGACTTGGCACGCGGTTTGCTAAACTCCTCGTCAGGCAAGACAAGATCGACGTGGCTGACGCCTAGCGTGCTTGCGAGCTCGAACAGCGTCACCACAGTCGGATTGCGCTGACCACGCTCCAACTTGCTGATGTATTGTTGAGTGAAGCCGGAGGCCTCGGCGAATTTCTCCTGCGTGAAGCCTTTCCGCTTCCGCTCCTTTAAGAAATTTCGGCCCACCAACTTGCGCATGTCCATCTGCGCAAGTTGCGTCTTTACATACTAGGAGGTTTAACTCCTATAGTATGTATTCTCAGGTTGGGACCGAGCCAGGGAATAGAGCTAAAGTGCGACCTACAGCGAACAAGCCCCGCGCGTCGAGTCGCCACCGACACGTTTGTTCTCATACTTTGCGGGATTCTCATGCAAACGCCGCTTAACCCCGATGTCGCGGACTTGGCGCCCACAGATGCGGCGCTGACATCCTATGACGAGCAGCATCTGGTGACATATTGGCGGCTGCTCGATGCCGAGGCCGATGGCGCCGATTGGAGCGAAGTCGCCCGGATCGTGTTGCACATTGATCCGGATCGCGAGCCAGGGCGCGCTCGCAATGCATTCGACAGCCATTTGGCGCGCGCGAAATGGATGGCTGACCGCGGCTACCGCGATTTGCTTCGCGCCGGCGCTCCCAAATAGCAAAAAAAAGTCGCTGGGATCGCGCTGCGGAGAAGGAATTTCTCTCGCTGATGGCGTGATCGACTATCTGCATCACGTGATGCACAAATAGAGACTTCCATGACAACCCTGGGATTTATAGACACTGCGCCGCAATTTTGCTTTGGCGGGAGATCACAGCAGTGTCTAAATTCGACTGGCGCTCACCGGAATCGTATCAGAGTGTCAAAGACGGCGAGATGTCGGATTTCGCTTGGGAAATCCTCCGCCGCAATCCCAAGTATCAAGCTGACTATCGGGACATGTTTTCGAAACACGGGCGGGTGACTCCCGAATTTCGGAGGAGATGGGGCCTCTGCTTTCGCTCATGACCCCCAGGGGTCCTTTCACGAGCAGACCATCTTCTGGGCGCCGGAGGCCTTGCCGGCGGTGCTGCCGATCGTTCGGAGCGCTTCCGGCTCGAATATCCTTGCCGCTGGCCTTGCACTTGCCGATCCTGCATCGCGTCGCATCAGACGGGCAGCGGACGGTTGGCATGTTGTATTGCGCATTCACGGAACCAAACATCATCTATGGCTGAAACAGGCCCCGCAGTTCGGTGCCTCTTATGCATTCGAACTGCCGCCTGACGCCGAGTTTAACATCCGTGCCCACGCCGCATATCGGTTCTTGCTTGCGATCAACGGTCGCCCGCCAGGACCTCCGTTTCATCACCTATCAGCCCAACGACGTAAGCGCTTAACGCTGGCGCTGCGCGCATTCGATGGGCGCATGGACGGCGCCACATACCGTGCCGTTGCCGAGGTGTTGTTTGGTGCAAGACGGGTCTCCGAGCGCACCTGGAAAACCCACGACCTGCGCAGCCGAGTTATCCGCTTGGTTCAGGCCGGCTTGGCGCTGATGCGCGGCGGCTATCGCGCATTCCTTCGTCCACCCTCTCGCAAGGAATAAAACCGATACTGAAAGTCGATTCCCAACCTTAGAACGTACGCTCTGAGCGCCTTCGTGGATTGCGAGTTTAAGTCTCGAGAGAGCTGCAGGGACGTCGGCTACCTGTCGCGACGTCTCGAAGGGGTTCATCTAGCTTGGGGTAAGCGAACGTCTACTCTGATGCCACACGGCCGATCTGGATTGGGTCGGGCGGCCGAGGTCAAGCCTTCGGACACACGATGGCACTGTCGCTCCCTGAATTCAGCGAGCTCAATTGTAGAAGAGCGGCGTGTATTTGGCGTGTGCGCCACGGGATCGGGACATTTTGAAGAAAGCAAGCGAGCAATCGTTCGGACCTGTGGCGGATATTTTGGCCATCCGCGCCTCAAATGCCGCAATTTATAGTTCTCCACTTTCGCGCTGCTTGCGCATGACAGCTGAGGCCGTGCTGCGATTGGCCTCTGAAATGATGAGGTCTGCCCAAGCCTTACGATCTCGGCGCGCAACATCATCATGCCGGCACGCCATCACGAACGGCCTTCTGGCGGCGCATCTCAATCGGCCCTCGAAGCCGTGAGCGCTTCGTTCAACTGGGCCGCGATTGAATTTGCGACCTGTAAGGTCTCCTCTTTCTTGGAGGCGGCCAGACGTTGCGCTTGCCGAAATATCGAGGGACCGAAAGCCAACGTCGAGTTCTCTTCTTGCGAACCGTTACCGCATACGGCGCCGTCAGCGGGGATGTCAAATGATCCTTCTGTCTTGCCCTCGAGAAAATCCCAGCAGGCTCGAAATAACTGGCGATAGCCTTGGGTTACTTCCGGACCCTTATCAACGACGCCGGCCCGTTCGGCGAACCGAAGGTCCTGCTCATAACCGAGCTCTATCAAAAGCTCCGTCCCAACGAGATCGGTCACGACCTGCATCTCTTCGATGCTCAGGTCGGTTTGCCAAGCCTGCACTGAACGGTCATCGATAGCCTTTTTCTCCAGGATCTTGCGATCCCCGAAAGTGCTGGACCGGAGATAGTCCATTTGCTCCATCGGTGCCGATGCCACGTCCGTTGGGGTGTAACCCAGGCCAGCAAGCACGCGCCGGATTTCCTCATCGGGGCGCGCCACAAGGACCTCGTATTGCACCACCTGCGTTTGAGGCCGACTGCGGTACGCTGCAAGCGCAGGTAAACCCAGAACGAGATCGGCGAGAGAAGATGCGATCGCAGGCGTCGGTTGGCCCAAGACGATATCGGCAACACAGGAAGCGATCGCAGGCGGATAACTTGCCGACAGGAGGGGAACGCCCCACGTCGTTTTCAGTGATGCGGCAATGGCGTAGGGGTTACGCATGAGCACCAGTCGCGGCGCTTCCGGATAGAGGGAATCCAAAAAATCGAGCACCGTCCAATAGCGCGGAGTCTTGTCTATGAGGGTGCGCTTGCCCGCAACTGCCAAATACCGGCCATAGGCTGCATCGGCGAACGCGCGAGTGACGATCGTTCGATCTATTCGTCCCAAGAACTCCGAGGTTGCGATCTGAACCAGGGATGCGCCGGCTGGGTGACGATGGTCAACTTTACCGAAGGCCTCAAGTGCCAACATGAGCCACGGCTCAGGCGGAGCCAAAATATCTGGGTGGCGCTGAAGCAGATGCGCCAGCAGCGTCGTCCCCGAGCGGGGAAGACCTAGAAGAAAGCACACCGCAGGCGAATGGTTTACATCCTGGTTCATCATTCAACATCCTATACTTGGACAGACCCACCGTCCGTCCTGAACCCTTTTTCCGGCCGATGAGAAACATCACCAGCAATGCAGCTTCAGGTAGGCTTCAACCATTGCGATCCTCACATGACGTGTCCGTAAGGATCTCGACTTGCCGCGACAAAGTCCGACGAAATTATAGTCGCGCTTGGCTTTTGCGCTGCATGCCCGTTCACGGTTAGGCGGCGGACGACCCAAGCGCGGCAGATCCGATTGGGGCGTACATAAAATGCCGGTGATTTAAGGGGGCGGGCAGATTTGCATCATGTATGGATCCCATTCGCATCGGATCTCGATGACTGGACTATTCATATTTGGCAATCTGGCTGCCATGAAATCGATCCATTTGACCAGACTGCAGCCCGGACCCAATCGGTGGCGACCAATCCTTGCGAAGCTGCAGCTGCGCAAGTTTCGTTCAGTCGCGCGGTGTTTATCCATATCAACGTGGGGAGCCTCGGAAAAGCATACTGTGGTTTATAGAAATATGCGCTTAGCGACCCAGAGGAAGTCCTTCGCTTCGAGCAGGCACGATGCCGCTCACGCGTCCGCCGAAGATGACGGTCGTCATGGGTTCGCCTCAGCCGATACGCGTCGCAGACCTTAGAATTCGTCTCAGAGCTGGGGCGAAGATGATTCCGATATCTGAGTTCTCCGACTGACCTTTATTATCGGCCATTCGTAGATTGGCAAAATCAATGGTTTTGATCGAACCATTCAGGCGATAGATAGATCCACTCGGCTCAGCCTCTCTGTCTGAAAGAGACAAGGCTGCCGATTCGGTGCCCCTTATTCAAGCAAACTGCCTCTCGGTGCGGCTTCTGCGGCACGCAAGTGAGGGTCGTCTCAGAACCTCCATTTCATTTTCATCCGTCCAAATGTTAGTCGGCCTCGGACGGTCCGGGAGCGCGCCTCTAGACGCGCCAACGATGCAGCGGCGGACCATCGCTTTGCGCAACGTTTGTCAACTGATGTGCGTGGCTGACGGACAGTGCTCTGCCTGTCGGCTGTCAGGAACGGAGCCGGGGTGCCGAAAATCATGACTGCATCTTCGGCATCCCCTTAAGCACTTCTACTCCCCCATGATGCTCGTCGGCGCGCGATCAAACGCGCGCATCCTCCAGACGAGCACGGGAGCTGCTCAAATGCCCGATCCGACCGCCGGCTTGCCGCCGCGATTATTGCGCACCCCTGAAGCGGCACGCTTTCTCGGCCTGTCCGGCCGAACTCTGGAAAAGCATCGCACCTATGGCACAGGGCCGACCTATCGCAAGCTTGGCGGCCGCGTTGTTTATGCGCTGGAGGACCTCAAAGCCTGGGCGGACCGTGGAGCCAAGAAATCAACCAGCGATCCCGGCATAGGCACGGTCTTGCCTGCAAAACGGCAAACGCCGATTCCGTATGCAGGCAAGGAGCGGCGCTGACCCATGTCAGACTGCATATCCGCTGCCCATGGGCGTCACTCCGAGCGCGGTCAACTCGATCTGTTGCGCTCATTGCCTGGCGACCTCTCACCATGCGATGCGCAAGACTTGACGGCATATCCGTTCTTTTTGCCGTCAACGTCGATACGGGTTTTACCGATCAACTTCCGCGCTGGAACAATCACGTTTCGTGCGGAGGCTATGTCGGAACGTGGCATGGCTCCGATTTGGAGTGCGGATGTTTTGATCTGGGCCGGTTCGCAGCTTGGCAACACTCGGGATGCCGGCGCGACAACGCCCCCGCTGTTGGCCGCTACCCCATACGAGATCCCAACCTTCATAGGTTGGGCTACCGGCGTGCGCGTCTACGAACGCCGCAAGGCTGCACACGACCGGCTGCAATCAACAACCCTCGTGACGTCGATGCGCCAGCCAACCGAGCGCCGACGCCATCGCTTCTCTGGGATCAACGAATGGAAGGAGACGGTAGATATGCACGGTCATGCCTGCGGAATCGATCTGATCGGGCGGGATCGGTTCTCCACGGGTGTTCGCAATGAGGCCCCCGTATTGATCATCGCCCGTTCCCCGTTCGATCTGACTGGCGGATTTGAACGATGCCTCTATCGCCTCAAACGCAAACATGATGGCGGTCAAACGGGCGGCTGGCGCGTTGATTTCGTTCATCTCCACGCCAAGCCGAATAGCCTATTCCCCCCCGATCACCTTGCTTACGACCCGCGCCAGATCGTCCGTCGTCAAACCCTACCCCAATATCGGCTTGTCATTACGGACGACACTGACGCTGTGAACCGATCGAACTTCGCGCCACTTCAGGTCCGTCCCATTGCAAAACAGCTGCGAAGGCAGGCGCATCTCGGAGCAGAGGCAAGGCCTGAGAGCTGCATCGCGTTATCAGGGACAAGAACTCTGGTGCCTTCGGGGACCGGGCCTTGCCGCTATCGGAGATGGAAAGTGCCGGTAACGCTCCGCTGCGTGGTGGCTGCCCGCTCCACTAGCTCTGCTAATCCTGAATCCTTCCGATTCCTCCTACCACATCAGACGCTTTCGTCTGCAACCAGCAAGGTGGCCGCCGCGAGGGTTTCGCGACCGCGCCTAGTTGCGCTTCGCTATAACCACTTGGCGGCAGCCAATGTTATTGCAGCCGCGGGCCAGCGGATACGCGTCTGTTGGCGCGAACCAGAGACGTCTCCGAACAAAGGAGCCGTCAAATGAGCGATGTCACAACTGTCGAACTCTTGTGGGTCAAAAGGCGGATCGAGAACCGAATTCGGTTCGGCCGGCCCGTATCGGAAAAGATCATTGACCAACACCGCCGGGTTCTTTCATTCGCGGTCGGTAGCATTTTCGCGTTCGTGCGCTGGACGTCCAACGATTTTGGAACCGTTCTGTCGCGTATCGACATTCTGCGCGCCGCGGCGCCACGGCAGCGATATTCAACTGTCCCTTGGGTATACCCCGGCGGAGAAAGTCTGCTCCGATTGTCAGGATGGACAAAAGTCGAGCAAGCACTGCAATTGATCGATGCGGTTGAGGCACTTGAGATCAATCCTGCAGATGCTGCGCCAGACTATTGGCATCACGTTCACAACCGCCTCTCTGTCAACGAAGCGCCGCGAACCTACACCCGAGCGCGCCACCAGGCTTGGCTGCGCCGTCGAAGACGGGGACTCTGATGGGGCGGCTGACGATTATATTTGCGATCTGCGGATCGGCAGCTCTCGCGTTGTGCTCGGACAGAGATGCAGCTCCATCGTACATCTGGAATGCTTCAGAAAGTGTTCCGATCGGCCTTTATCGTCTGCAGCCATCGCGACGATTGACTGTGACTGAGCTCGTGGCGGTTCGCCCGCCCGAGCCGCTTGCCACCTTCATGGACTTGAACGGCTATCTGCCGATCGGCGTTCCCATGCTCAAGCGCGTCATTGCGTTGCCGGGGCAAACCGTCTGCAGAAATGGCCTCGTCGTTTCCGTCGACGGCATCGAGATGGGACTGGCGCGGGATCGCGATGTACGTGGCCGGCCGCTGCCGGTTTGGTTCGGATGCCGCCTCTTAGCGTCAGATGAGATCTTTCTCATGAACTGGCAGTCGGCGGAATCGTTCGATGGACGCTATTTCGGCCCGATTCCGGCATCCGTCGTCATCGGACAAGCTCTGCCGGTATGGACAAAGGGAGACTGATCTTGTTCGGCCCGCACCGTGGATATGCAGTCTCGTTGGTTGATGGATCGCCGCGCCCTTGCTCCTTCTCGGCCCGACCTTTTAAGAAGATCGTGCGCTATGCTCGTCGGCGATGGCCTCGCACCCAGCGGCCCAACTCGCTACCCATCAGTTTCGCGAGCGCAAGCGCCTGCGTTTCAATCTCCGTAATGGCGGTTTGGGTTTTGGGAGCTCTGCTGGTCCTCGAATTCCCGTCGGAAGGCTGGGCTGAGACCGCAATCCCGCCGCTTAGTTTGCATTCGCTCAGCTCCCTGCATGTCAATTCATATACAGCCTTCATGGCCGAAGCCTCCCACCGATTTGCGATCCCGGAGCACTGGATCCGTGCCGTCGTGCAGGTCGAGAGTAGCGGAAACGTAGACGCCGTATCGTCCCGGGGAGCATTGGGCCTGATGCAAATCATGCCCCAGACTTGGGTCGGCCTAAGTATTCGCTACAACCTCGGTGTCGACCCCTTTGACCCCCGCGGCAACATTCTCGGAGGGACGGCCTACCTTCGCGAGATGCTCGACCGGTTTGGACGGCAAGGATTTCTCGCAGCTTACAATGCGGGCCCAAAGCGTTATGAGGCGCATCTGGCGACAGGGCGACCACTACCCCAGGAAACCCAGGTTTACGTCGCCAGGCTCGTAGGATTGATCGGCATTGGGCAGAACGAGCATGCGGCTTTGGCCATCCGACGCATTCTTCCGTGGCAGCAGGCAGCATTATTCTATGACCGCTCGGACAGCTCGTCGGCTAATGCCGGATCGACATCAGCTCCGCATTCGATGAGCACTCCGAACGACCCGGCGTACATACGAAGGCCTGTCTTCGTACCTGGTGCGACCGGGCTCTTTGTGCCGCGATCAACCGAAGCGGTGTCCCGATGATCGCAATCGCATTTCGTCGCGTGTTGTCGAAGTTTGTCGCGCGTTGGAGAGTGCTGGGGAAGGAGCAGGGAATGTTCGACCGCGGATGGCAGGATAAAAGCCGCAAGGTGCGGCCGGTCGGTTGGGGGAGAATTGCTAGTGAATTCAGATATGCTCCAAACCTTGCGAAGATCCGGCACAACTTGTCATTTTCGCCACGACGCTGTTTTGGCTCGGCTTTCCACACATTGGGGGGCCAAGATGACGCGCAACGATGATTTCCGCATTCGCCCAGGCCGAATCGGTTCGACACGCTGGCCGCGAGCAAAGCCCTTCCTGGCGCAAGCCTTGCAAGCCGCGCAGAAGGCTGGGGGTCTTTCACGTCGTGCCGGCAGTCGTGGCGGCAGGTTCGGGCGTGGGCGCGCTGCGACCCTTAGGGCCAACCGGCTCCTGCAAGATCGCGGCCGCAGTGCCATGGTCAAGGCGCGTGTCGTGCGGCGGATGCGCTCGCCAGGCAGCCTGCGGGCTCATATCGGTTACTTGCGGCGTGACGGCGTCACCCGTGACGGATCGCGTGGCGAGCTATTCGATGCTGCCGGAGATGGCGCAGATGGCCGAGCTTTTGCTGAGCGCTGTGAGAACGATCGGCATCATTTCCGCTTCATCGTCTCGCCAGATGACGCCGGCGAACTCGCAAGTTTACGGAGCTTTACGCGCGAGTTGATGGACCAGGCCGCACGCGATCTCGGTACACGGCTTGACTGGGTCGCCATCGACCATTGGAACACTGAGCACCCCCACATTCACATCCTGGTGCGGGGCCAGGCCGACGACGGTTCCGACCTTGTGATCAGCCGCGATTATATCAGCAAAGGCCTGCGGGCCCGCGCGGGTGATCTCGTCACCCGCGAGCTTGGTCTCCGATCCGAGCTTGAGGTTCGGCGCGGCCTTGAGGCAGAGGTTGGGGCCGAGCGCTGGACCCGGCTCGACCGCGCGCTTGCCCGGGAAGCGGGACGTACGGACGGGGTGATTGATCTGCGGCCGGAGAGCGGCGGCGGGTCCGACCCGTTGCGCGAGATCCGGATTGGCCGGATGCGGACGCTCGAGCGGCTCGGGCTCGCCGAGCCCGCCGGTCCGGCGCGCTGGGTTCTCGCCCCTGATACGGAGCTGCGCTTGCGTGCGCTTGGGGAACGCGGCGATATCATCAAGCGGTTACACAAGACACTCGCAAAGGATGGCGCCTCTCGTGCGCCATCCTCCTGGGCGCTTGAGGGGGAACGTCATGGCGAACCCGTCATCGGACGCCTTATCGCCCGCGGGCTCGATGATGAGCTTAAGGGATCGGCATTCGCCGTTGTCGATGGGATTGACGGGCGTGTGCATCACCTCAGGCTCTCCGACATCGATGCGGCCGGTGACGGGCCGGTTGGCGGTATTGTCGAATTGCGTCGCTTCGAGGACACGAGGGGCCGGCAGCGGGTCGCGCTTGCCGTCCGCTCAGATCTTAATCTCGACCAGCAGGTGGCTTCGGAAGGGGCGACCTGGCTCGATCGGCGCCTGGTCGCTCGTGAGCCCGTCGATCTCGCGCGTGGCGGATTCGGCGCCGAGGTTCGGTCCGCGCTCGATCGCCGGATCGATGCGCTGGTAGAGCAGGGGCTTGCTCGCCGAGATGACGACAAAGTCACATTGGGCCGCAATCTGATTGGCACTCTACGCAACCGTGAGGTCGATAATTTGGGCCGGCGCTTGGCCTCCGAAACTGGGCTGGCGCATTTGCCCGCTGAGGCGGGAGAGACCATTTCCGGGGTTTACCGCCAAAGGATATCGCTCGCCTCTGGTCGCTTCGCCATGATCGACAACGGGTTAGGCTTCCAGCTCGTGCCCTGGACACCGTCGCTGGAGCGTGAGCTCGGCAAACAGGTCAGCGGTATCGCCGGTCCCGGAGGGGTCGACTGGAGTTTTGGGCGCAAGCGCGACCTTTCGCTCTGAATCCGCCGATCTCTTCGCCATGCTGCGCGATACCGCGACCTCGAATGGACTAACGTTGAATGGTGCCCTCGCGGTGCGCATCAATTCTGGCCATGCCCGCGACGAAGATTCTTTGGGGTCAACTGCTCTTTGTCTCAATAGTCGTGCTCGCTTTCCTCTGGGCGGCCACCGAATGGACGGCCTGGCGTCTGGCCTTCCAGCCGCAGCTCGGGCCTGCCTGGTTCACGATCGCGGGCTGGCCTATCTACCAACCGGCTGCCTTCTTCATTTGGTGGTTCGAGTTCGACGCCTACGCGCCTGTCATCTTCGTCAAGGGAGCGTGCATCGCCGCAAGCGGCGGGATCGCATCGGTCGGCGTCGCCATCTTCCTTTCAGTGTGGCGGGCAAAGGAAGCTCAGCATGTGACGACATATGGGTCATCCCGTTGGGCGGATGCGCGGGAGGTTCGCCGTGCGGGGCTGCTGGGGCTAGATGGCGTCGTGCTCGGCCGCTTTGATGGCCGCTACCTCCGGCACGATGGACCCGAGCACGTCTTGTGCTTTGCTCCTACACGTTCCGGCAAAGGCGTCGGCCTTGTCATTCCGACACTGCTGACCTGGCCGAACTCCACGATTGTCCACGATATCAAGGGCGAAAACTTCCAGCTGACCTCCGGATGGCGTGCTCGCTTTGGGCCTGTGCTGCTATTTGATCCAACCAATCCCGCGAGCGCAGCTTACAATCCTCTCCTCGAGATTCGCCGAGGCGACTGCGAGGTCCGCGACGCCCAGAACATCGCCGATATTCTCGTCGATCCCGAAGGCGCGCTCGAGCGTCGCAATCACTGGGAGAAGACCAGCCACTCTCTGCTGGTCGGGGCAATTCTCCACGTCCTCTATGCGGAACCAGACAAGACGCTTGCCGGCGTTGCCAACTTCCTGTCGGACCCCTTGCGCCCGATCGAGACGACGCTGAACGCAATGTTGGCGACGCCCCATCTGGGAGAGCGTGTTCATCCGGTCGTGGCTTCGGCGGCACGGGAGCTCCTCAACAAGAGTGAAAATGAACGTTCCGGCGTTTTGTCGACCACGATGAGCTTTCTGGGGCTCTACCGCGACCCCGTGGTTGCTAAGGTCACGGGGCGGAGCGACTGGCGCATTCGCGATCTTGTCGACGGACCCCGACCGATCTCGCTTTACCTTGTGGTGCCACCGTCCGACATCGCCCGGACAAAGCCCCTGATGCGGCTCGTGCTCAACCAGATCGGTCGGCGGTTGACCGAGAGCCTCGAAACCGACCGACAGCGGCAGAAGCTGCTCCTGATGCTTGATGAGTTCGCAGCACTCGGCCGGCTCGATTTCTTCGAGAGCCAGCTCGCTTTCATGGCAGGCTATGGCATCCGCAGCTTTCTCATCACCCAAAGCCTGAACCAGCTCGAGCGCGCCTATGGGGCGAACCACGCGATCCTCGATAATTGCCATATCCGCGTTGCCTTCTCGACCAACGACGAGCGCACGGCCAAGCGCGTTTCGGACGCGCTCGGAACCGCAACCGAAATGCGCGCGATGAAGAACTATGCCGGGCATCGGCTCTCGCCATGGCTCGGGCACCTCATGGTCAGCCGGCAGGAGACATCGCGTCCTCTGCTCACACCCGGGGAAGTCATGCAGCTCTCGCCCGGCGAGGCCATTGTGATGGTTTCCGGCGTGCACCCGGTGCGCGCACGCAAGGTCCGCTACTACGAAGATCCGCAGTTCCAAAGCCGGATATTAGGCGCGTCGCGCAACGTTCCAATCGGCTTGGTCGCCCAGCCCGACGATTGGTCGGGGCGCACGTCGATTCCGCCCTCGATCGATCTGCTTGCTGCGTTAAAGCGTAACGTCCGCGATGGAAATGGCGGCATTCGCCGCGAGCCCGAACTGCCGCAGCAGGGGGAGGTCGTGATCACGGCGCCGCACGCCGACAATGAATTTGATGCCGTGCTCGATGACGGCGATGCTGATGCCGCGCAAACGACGGTCCTGAATCGCTCGATGGAGGGGCTTGCACGTTCGGTTAGCCTCGACCCAGACGATAAGATGGGCCTATGAGGGGGCCGAGATGAAGAAGGCCCAGCTCAGCATCTACCTCGATCGAGAGATCCTTCGCAGTCTCGAGACCTTCGCAAAGCGTCAGGACAAACCCAAGTCGCTGGTTGCGGAGGCTGCCATTGCCTCCTTTCTGTCTCCCGATGAATCCGAGCGGCGGGAAGCAGCGACAGCCAAGCGGCTCGACCGGATCGTCCGTGTGCTCGAGCGACTTGAGCGCAATGACGGTGTTACGCTGGAAACGATTGCCCTGTTCATCCGCTTCTGGTTAACGGCAACTCCGGCATTGCCGGAGCAGTCGAGCCCTGCAGCGCGTGCCAAGGGCTCTGAACGCTACGATCGCTTTGTCGAAGCGCTCGGACGGCGGCTCTCCAGCGGGTCGAACGTTCTTAAGGAAGTCAGTCTCGAATCGTATGAAGCTGGAAGCCTTGATCCGTCACAAGACAAAGCCGGCGCCACTTGATCGACGCGCCATTTCGTTCTTTCGCTACGCCAGACTGCGATCGCCATCATCAATCAGTTGAGGTGCTCTCGCTGATCTTTCTGGTCATGCGCGATCACCTCATCGAATTCGTTCGCTGCGGCATCAATTGGCGTACCCTGGGATGGGAGAAGAGGAAACATGCAGCTCCACGGCGAACTCTTCTGCAGAGTAGCCGCCTCGCCCGCTATCTCTCAGTGCCTCGCAAGGGCCACACTTCGCTGACGCGGAAGGTAACCGATCGACTCAACCAAGCACTTTGCGAGCGGCCGAGGTTGCTGCAGCCGACGGTCCAGCGCGACAAGAGCATCATCGTGGAGGCCGCTCGAGAGGGTTTTCTGAAGCCTTCTTCAGCTGAAGATCTGGCACAGCAGCACTTTTACGCCATGCACGATAAGTTCGACCGTATCGAGCGCAATGTGCAGAGACGGTCAAGACCGTGCGCTACATGCCCGTTATCATCTCGCGGCATGCCGCCGCTGCCGAAACCTTGCCGATTCACGCTGAGCTAAGGGTTATACAACTCCTCGCGTTGTCGAATGAGCTCGGTCGTTCTGTCACGGAATGTTTGCAGGCCACTGCAAAAAGCTTCGTCGACGACGGGCCGAGCGCCCAAGAGTTCACAATCACTCGAAAGGCAATCGCTCATGAGCGAAACAATTTGTCATGTGCGCCTAGAAGCTCGTCGATGTTCACAGGCGCGTCAGGCGTTGATGAGCGGGCGCCGATTTCGGCATCAGTTCAGATCCGCGGTCGTTCGCCGAGCGAGAGTTAATGGTTGCAAAGACAGCCGTCGAGTGGGTTACGCGTAGCTGGGTTGATGGAAATGCGTCCCTCGGTGGCTAACCGGGTGCGACGCGTGGCGAACTAAAACAAACATCTACGGATATCTATTTTCCTACATGAAAGACATAGGGGGCCTTGTTGCGTGCTTTGTTGGGGACGTCAGTGCTGAAGAAATCATTCGAGCAAGTTTCTGCCCGTGATAAATCAAGTTCTGCGCGAGGTAGGCCATCGAGAAAGTCGATCGCATCGCGCTGGCTTACGACCAGCGCCTTGGTTGGTTGTGCATGTTCGTGGTCACCGTCACTGCTCCATGCCGAGTCTCTGGACGATCTAAAGCAAGAGCTGAAGCGTCTGCAAGCTCGCGTACACTCACTTGAGGCTGTCCAGCAAACGGGAGCCGGCAAAGATCGTGCTGCATCCAACACGCCCAAGCTAACGCAAAACGAAGCCGAGGCTAGAGCGCGCGCTGAGGGAGCGCGACGCCCTGCTGGAAGCAGTGACGCGCCCATTCCAAAGCTCCCAGTAGACCACGTCAATATTTGCGATGTGTACGGACCCGGCTACTTCTACATTCCAGGGGCGCGCACCTGCCTAAGCATCGGCGGCTACCTTCGTAACGACATAGGCACCGGCAACACGACTGCTGGTTCGGACATCGGCGCCTATCGGAACGGAGTTCTCCCCGGCACGAGTAATCGCGGGACACGTAAAGACTCTGAAAACTTTGAGGCGTCCATAAACTTTGATGCCAGGACAGCCACTGATTGGGGGCTGCTGCACTCATTTGTCAACTATCGGTTTGATTATGCAACGGCTGCCAGCCAAACAGCGACCACGTCCGGTGTTCCGTCAATAGCCGTTGATCGAGGCTTCGTTGAGATGGCTGGCTTCAAGGTCGGTCGCGACGAAACCAACTATAGTTTCTTCAATTACAATTCTCTCATTTATGGCAAGCCCTTCTTTTATAGCAACATCTTCTGGGTGTTCGAGCCTTTCGTCGACTACAAGGTTAACCAAGCAGCGTATACTGCCAATTTCGGTAACGGCCTCACAGCTACGATCGCCGCGGAAGATCCCACCACCGGGGGCACCAACAGGTCGAACATGCTCCCCTCAGGTGCCATAGGTCGCAGAAGTGGTGCCTCGTTTGTCTACGGCTCTATGGATCTTCCGGATCTCATCGGCAACGTGAGGGTCTCGCAATCGTGGGGAGCGGCTCAGCTCTCCGTCGGCTACCATCAGGACTATGGTTCAGTAGCCACTCCCTATACCGCGAACGGCTACGGGGGGCAGGCCGGCGTCAGCTTCAACGTTCCGGCATTAGGTGCAGGCTCCAGGGTGTCATTTCAGGGCGCGTACTCTATCGGCGCCACCAACCTCGCCTACAGCTGGGGTTACCAAGGTGGCACCGCCGGCATCTCCAGTGCCGATCTTGGTGCTGATGCCGCGATCGCCAACGGCGCTCTGCAGCAGGCCCGCGAGTGGACCGCTGGTACGGTGCTTGAGGCACAGATTGCGCCGACGGTAGAATTTGACGTGTCGTCAGCCTACTATTCATTCAGCAACCGGAACACCGCCGGTGCCCTGGCCTTCACGGGCTTCGAAAGTAATGCCCAGATCAAGTGGACGCCGGTCGGTCCCGAATTGCTCATCATCCCGGACTTCGAATATCGCCACATCGATGTCTCGGCTGATACGGTTGCCGCCGGCAACGCCAAGTTCCGTAAGGCTGACGCTTACGTCTTCGATTTGCGCGTTTTGCGCAGGTTCTGATCTTCTATCAGTTCGCTATACGGAAACAACTCGGCGTTAAATCGCCGAGTTTTTTTTTACAAGCTCCGCCCGAATCGCATCGATTCCGTCAGCTGCAAGTTACGCCAAAGGCGTGTGGGGCGTGATGCAAGAACAGGGAAGTCTCATTGACGGGTGGGGTTAATTCGTAATGCTATAGACCGCTACGATGCATACGACAAATCCGACAGCGGCTCTGATCGTTACCGGCTCATCGAACATAATATATGCCCAGACAGCGGTAACTGACGGAGTAAGGTATATCAGGGTTGCAACGTGGCTAGCGGCGCTTTCTCGTAAGCAGAACCAATAAAGACCGTAGCCCATTGCGGTTGTGAGAAACACGAACCATAGAACGACGCCGACAAATTGGGCTGTCATGTGAGGTGTGATCCCTCCGTCTTGAATGGCCAAGGGAAGCGTACAAATCGCAGAGATCGCGCTTTGGACCGCCAGAGAGGCAAAAATGGACATCGAGGTGGCAGTCAGCTTTGAAAGAAGGGTCGCCGATACAAAGCATAGAGTGGCGGCTACGGCCAATCCATAGGCCCAAGGTGGGGCATGGTCCACTGTCCCTCCCGTAGCCAACGCTACACCTACAAGAGCAATCATTGATCCCAACCACTGTTTGATAGAAATCTTCTCGCCCAATACCGGCCCCGCAAAAACGCTGGTTGCCAGCGGCTGCAACGCGGCGATCAATGCGGTCGTCGCAGGAGGCACACCTGTTGCGACGGCTTTCACTGCCAAGGTGATGAAACAAAACATTGCTAAGAAGCCAATACAGACTTGCTTCGCAACCTCACGGAGCGGCAGCCCCAGAACTAATGACATGCCCAGCCATGGCGACAAGATCATTGCGACGAGAGCAAACCGCCAAAATAGGACTAAATAAATCGATTCGTTGGGCCCAATCATTCTCGCACCTATAAAACCTGAGCTCCATGCCAAAACCAAGCCTGCTTCCGCGAGAATCTTCTTTGTAGCTGACATTCTTGGATACCTCGAAGTGATGCGATCGCGCGCCAGTCGATCTCGCAAGATCAATAAGTGCCGACGTCGATCATCGAGGCGTTACAATTCGTTGTCGAAACGATCGGAAAAAGAGGACAGCGGCTCAACTTGTATAGAAGAATTGGAGGGCCTTTGATCCGAAATCTAATTGATCTGGCCACAGCAATTTGACTAGTGGCGAAAGCTGGGCTGTTCAGTCAACGGCCCCGAGGGGTGCTCTGTTCGTTGGGCGACGATCAGAGCCCGCGCAATATACCTTCCTCATCGATATTTGACCGGCGATGCACCGGCTCTCCGGCGCTCGCTATTTCCATCCACGCAAGTTACGGCCTAAGCAACTTCAACACTTATCCTGGCGCGTGGCATCCTGCGTCTCGGCCGGTGGCATTTGCGAAATAGCGTCAGCTTAACGATGCGGAGATCAGACAATCGTTGCTCCGGCAAGTTACGCCAATTTCGCGGGCCTCTGGTCGAGCCAACCATTACTGCCTCTTGCGGCGATGCTCGTGCGGAATGAAAGCGATTCACCCATCGAACCCTTCGCGCGCAAGCCCCAATGAGCACCAGCAAGCTGCGGCAAAGGTACCGAGGCGAGGCCAAGTGGCATTACTCGGCGCTATTCATTGGTCAGTCCTCTCTCAACCGGTTTGCCCCAGGGCAGGAGAGGGCTTCTATCGCCCTCACTTGAGCTCGGCCCTACGCTGTACAACTGCCGGCATTGTCCAGGGCGGACGCATCTTCCTGTCACATAATGTTTGCATGGCGTCGGCAAGGATGAGCCACGAAGAGGCAAAGAGCTGTCGTTCTTGGCGGCATCCAGTCGGATGTGTCGACGGCCAGTCTGAGCAGAAGCCCTCTCAGGGATGTTCCCGACGGATCTTAGAAATGGAAAAGATGCTCGGAATGAAACGGTCAGTACTTACAGGATTGACTCTGCTCACTTTGATTACAGCCTCAGACGAGTCGCAGGCGACTCCTATCGAGATCACCGTTGATACGGCCTTCGGTGCTTATTTCGAAATGCACAAAGCAATCGCAGCGAAATTCATGGAGGCGCACCCCGAAATCAAAATAAGCTTCAGCGCTCCCGCCTCCAACTACGACGAAGTCTTCCAACGCACAATTCGTGGCGCAATCACGGGCTCAGTCGCCGACGTGAGTTTTCAGTACTACGGTTTTGTGAGGCCGCTAGTTGAGCGCGGCTTGCTGACACCGCTGGATGACTTCATTGCGGACGAACCCAATTGGGCTGATCTAGGCTATCTCCCAAAGATCACAACGATGGCTCAGGTTGACGGGAAGGTCTACGGGATTCCGTTTAACACCTCGATCTCCTTCATCTATTACAATAGGGATCAGATCCGAAAGGTTGAAGGAGCCGCTGGCGCATTGCCCGAATCTTGGGACAAGATTGCTCGTTTATCGAAGCGCATAGGCGACGTCACTGGTCCTGGAACTGGCATCTATATCGACTACTACTACATCGCTGCGAACCTCACGTTTGATGCGCTAATCGAGACGCGGGGCGGCAAGATGATGTCGGACGATCTTACTCAGATCACGTTCGATGGTCCTGAGGGAATGTCCGCGCTTGAAACACTGCACAAGCTCGGAGCTTCGGGCATGATCGACACCACACGAGATCAAGCGCAGCAATCCTTCAAGGCTGGCAAAATGGCTATCTATGCCTCCACATCGGGCGACATGAGCACGTTTAAAAACGCCGCCGACGCCGCTGGCTGGCAACTAGGCTGCGCTGCATTTCCACTTTCGTCGAGTGACGGCCGATACCCTGCAGGGGGCAACGCTGGTATGATCATGGCGAAAGATCCGGCCAAGAAAAAAGCCGCCTGGGAGTATATCAAATTCGCGACTGGCGAAATTGGTCAGCTTATGGTGGCCAAATATACCGGTTATATGCCGAGCAATAGGAAGACTATCGAAAACCCGGAATTCCGAAGCACGCTTTATGCTGATCCTTGCTACAAGACTGCGGTGGATCAGCTGGCCCACGTGACAGGACCCTTCACCTTTCCTGGGCCGAACGCGCAGCGCATCTCCGCAAGAATGCGAGACCTCCTTCGCGACGTAGTAACGCAGAAACAAGCGCCGGCTGAGGTGATGCCTAGGCTGGTGAGCGATGTGAAGGCACTTCTTTCGAAGTAACTCGTGGGCGTCCCGGTATTTTGTTGAGCCGAGTCGCGCACTTCCAACAACACATGCAGACACTGAAAGCAGACAGATATGCAGGAAGTAATTAAGAACGCTCGCATTGTTCTCGAACGAGAGGTCATTTTTGGCAGCATTACGGTCGCTGACGGGGTGATCTCGGATATCGCCACTGGAACTCTAAACACTCAGACCGGGGTGGATATTGGGGGGGACTACCTGCTTCCAGGGCTGGTTGACGTCCACAGCGACAACATAGAAAAGCAAATATCCCCACGCCCCAACGTCACTTGGCCAAGCACGTATGCTACGATTGCTCATGATGCGAATGTGATTGGGGTTGGTATTACGACGATCCTGGACGCCATTTCGTTGAGTGACCCAATCTCTCTTGGTGGGGGGGATGGAAGCCGAACGAAGCTCGCCCATGAAATCATTCATGGTATCCGCAGCTGTCAGAAGGCAAACGCTCTTAGAGCTGAGCACCTTTTTCATATTCGGTGCGAGCTTAGCGATGCGCAAATCGCGGATCGTGTTCGTCAGCTCGGTGAAGATCTTCCGATTAAAATGTTCAGCCTTATGGACCACACACCTGGCCAAAGGGTGTTCCGCGATGTGGAGACCTGGCGAAGCTACCGGAAGAAGGGCCGGGGTTTAAGCGACAGTGAGCTTGATTGCATGTATTCTGCTGAGGTCGAGGCGCAACGCCGATACGCTGGGCCTAACAGGATGGCGATTGCCGCTATCGCACGAGAACGAAAAATTGCGTTGGCCGGTCACGATGATTCAAGCGAAGAAGAGATTAATGAGGCGCTAGCGCTCGGCAGTTCGGCTTCGGAATTTCCCACCACGATCCAAGCTGCGCGGCTAGCACACTCGCTTGGTATGAAGACAATCATGGGCGGTCCGAATCTAGTCCGCGGCAAGTCTCATGTCGGTAATGTATCTGCGCAGGAATGTGCTGAGAATGGAGTTCTCGACATCTTAGCTTCGGACTATATGCCGGTCAGTCTGCTCCAGGCAGCCTTCATGCTCACTTCCGATCCTGTCGGATATGAACTGCCGCAAGCGATCGCCACGGTCACATCAAATCCGGCAAGCGCCTGTGGCCTGGAAGATCGCGGCAGGATTTCAATCGGAGCCAAGGCGGATCTGATCCGCGTTCGATATCGTGACGGTCTGCCCGTCCTGCGGACTGTCTGGCGGTCAGGCCTGAGAGTGCACTGACCGCGTTGCGTGTGCGTTACGGTCAGTTGATTCTGACCGTCCTCGCCGCTTGGCGAAGGACTACAGAGAGGTGCCATGGCAGATGTACTGATTGTTGGACTAGAGAAGGCATTTGGTCAGACAGCAGTTCTCCAGAACATTGCGCTGCAAATCGCCGATGGCGAGTTCCTCACGTTACTTGGGCCGAGCGGCTGCGGGAAATCCACTTTACTTCGAATTTTGGCGGGGCTGGAAGTTCAGGACAGCGGGTCGGTATCGATTGGCGGGCGCGTGGTCGACGGCCTCCGTCCGAAGCGTCGCGACGTCGCCATGGTCTTCCAGTCCTACGCACTCTATCCGCACATGACGGTTTCACATAACATGACGCTTCCGCTCAGGATGCGTAGGTTGAGTGCGTGGCAGCGCCTGCCTGTACTGGGGACCCTGCTCCCCGGGACGAAGCGGATCAGTTCTGAGATAGCCGCAGAGGTAACGCAGACTGCGGATGCTCTAGGAGTTCGGCACTTGCTGAACCGGAAGCCGGGCGAGCTGTCAGGCGGTCAGCGCCAGCGTGTCGCGGTCGGGCGGGCGATGGTGCGCCATCCCGCGGTATTCTTGATGGACGAACCATTGTCGAACCTCGACGCCAAGCTCAGGGTGCAGCTGCGAGCCGAAATCAAGGAGCTGCATAGGCGGCTCGGGGTGACCTTCATCTATGTCACACACGATCAGGCCGAGGCCATGACGTTGTCGGACAGGGTGGCAGTGATGCTCGACGGGCAGTTGCTGCAGGTAGCGGCGCCGCAACAGATCTACGCCGATCCAGCCGACCGCCGCGTGGCTGAATTCATTGGCTCTCCGAAGATCAACATGTTGGAGGCCGCAGTGCGCGAGCAGGGGCTGGTCGATGTGGCCGGCTCTACACTGGCTGTCGATGTCGAATGCGCCCCAGGCGCAGCATTGACGCTAGGCATCCGCCCTGAGGCTTTTCATGTCGTCGAGCGTAGGGGGCTAGGCACTCTGACAGGTTCCGTGAGGTTGGTTGAGCACATGGGCTCGGATCTTTACGTTCATCTCGATATGCCGGGCGTCACTGAACCCGTGGTAGCGAGGCTGCTGGCGGAGCGCGCCCCTCTCATCGCGGCTGGACAGACACTCAATATTGGTGTGCACCCCGACCGGGTGCTGCTATTCACTCGCGAAGGTTCACGAATCCGGCCGCGTTGCCCAGCTATGGCAAGTGTGATGCCGCTCCGCGAGTATGTGCGATGAAGGCGGGAACCGAGCCGCTGGAATCTGGGCGGGGTCCGATCGCTGGACCCCGGAACGCCCCAACAGCAAACTACGCAGGTTCGTTGCGCGGGAGACGTCCTCGCGTGGCTGCATCCCTTGCGTCGCGGAGCGGGCGTGGGCAAAGGTTAGCGTATGCATTGGCAGCATGGACGCTGGCCGGTCCTGCCTTCTTCCTGCTCATTGTGCTGTTCTTTCTCCCGGTGATCGCGGTGTTCGCCATCGCGCTCACGGACTGGCAATTCGGCGGGCCGTCACTCGAATTCGTGGGGTTGGCCAATTTCCGTGAAGTGTTCGCCGATGATGGCTTCCGTACCTCGGTATTCAACACCGTCGTATATGTGCTGATCGTTGTACCGGGCACCGTTGTCCTCGGGCTTTCGGTCGCCTTACTGATCGAAAGCGGGCAATCGTTTCGCGCTTTCTACCGCGCTATTCATTTCCTGCCCTACATGGCCACGCTTGCCGCCATGGCGATCGCTTGGGAGGCGCTGCTGCATCCCACCATTGGCCTCGTAAATCAGGCACTTTCCACTTTTGGATTACCGGGAGCAAACTGGTTGCGCGATGAAGCGACAGTTCTGCCGGTACTGGCAGTGATCGGTATCTGGCAGAACCTCGGCTTTGCCATGGTGCTGTTCCTCGCCGGGCTGAAGTCAATTCCGGAAGACCTCTACGATGCCGCCGCTATCGACGGCGCCGACCAGTGGCTCGATCGGCTGCGCACCGTCACGCTGCCGATGCTAGGGCCAGTTTCCATGTTCGTTGTGATCGTGGTGGCGCTACACGCGTTCGAGGCCTTCGATACAGTACAGATCCTGACCCAAGGGGGGCCGGGTCACTCCTCCGAGGTGCTGCTCTACACCATCTATCGCGAAAGCTTCCAATATTTGAGAACAGGTTACGGCGCCTCCGTTACAATCGTCTTTCTGGTGATCGTGGTAGCTCTCACATTCGTCCAGGCCCGTATCATGGACAGAAGGGTGCACTATCAATGAGCACTGCACATCACTTCCTACGTCCCGCTGCGGTCGCCCGCCATGCCATCCTCCTTCTGACGGCCGCGCTGATCATGGTACCCTTTGTATGGATGGTGTCGCTCTCCCTTAAGCCGCCGACCGAGATCTTTCGCGCCTCCTACTCTCTGTTGCCCGAGCGATGGTATGCTGTCGAGAACTACACAAAGGTAATTACCACAGCCCCACTGCTGCGCTACATGCTTAACGGCGTCGGAGTTTGTGCGGCCATTCTCATCCTTCAGATTCTGGTTTGCGTGCCTTGCGCCTATGCGCTTGCAAAGCTGGAGTTCAGAGGCCGCAGCACGCTGTTTGCGCTCGTCCTGGTCGGTCTCCTCCTCCCCCAACAGGTATTGGCCCTGCCGCTTTTTATATTCGGCTACAGCGTCGGCATCCTCAATACCTATGCCGCGCTGGTTTTCCCCTTCGTCGTATCACCGTTTGGGATATTCCTATTCCGGCAATTCTTCAGGTCGATCCCTGATGACATCGTCCACGCGGCTCGTCTTGACGGCCTTTCTGAGTTGGCGATTGTCTGGAGGATTATGGTGCCGATGGCCATGCCGGCGGTTATCGCGTTTTCGATCTTTTCTATTGTTTCCCACTGGAACGACCTGTTTTGGCCCCTTATTGCCGTCAATAACCCACAGCTCATGCCTCCGCCGCTGGGTATTATGGCTTTCAAGAACGAGGACACCGGAGTGGAGTATGGCCCACTTATGGCCGCGTCGACTCTCGTAGTCCTGCCTCTGATCGTGGCCTTTCTCGCAGCTCAGCAATGGTTCATTGAAGGGATAGCTAAGGGAGGCATCAAGGGATAACGCAGCTTCGCGTACCCTTACGCAGTTGAAGTCAAAAATCGATGAGGACGTCGAAATACTTCCCATCATATCTGGTGACCGAGAACTCGATGGGGATGTGCCTCTCGTCAAGTGCAAGATGGATAATTTCGAGCATCGGCGTGGAGCGCTCAATTCCGAGAAGCTTTGCGTCCTGGGCGCTCGGTGCGACTGCGCGAACCCTCATACTTTTTCGATTTATCTCTTCGACACCGTAGCGCTTCATTGCGGCGGTGATAGATCCGGTGCTAGCGATCCATTGGGCTATGCCCTCGAATCTCGGAAGCGGATAATAGCACCAAGAAAGAGCGATTGCCCGTCCATCAAGCACTCGGACCATTCGGATACGGATGAGCGGATGGCCCTCCGGAAGCCCCAGCGGAATTCCATACTTTACTGCCCGAACCGGATCCACTGAGATCAAGCGATACTGCAGCGATCGCCCGACTGTTTTCGCCGCAGCAGATAGCTTCGTTGTTCGGCCAACTCGGTATGACAGGCTGGGCTCTCGAACAAATATTCCTTTTCCTTGCTCGACGCGAACAAGCTCATTTTGCTTGAGTTGCTCCACAGCGCGACGAACTGTGTGTCGATGCACAGCAAATTGTTCGGCAAGTTCTTCCTCTGTTGGAAGCCTACTGCCAGGAGTAAATCTTCCCTCGGAAAGCCATTCTTCAAGCTCCGCCTGAATCTGTTTCCAGCGCGGTGACGAAGGTGTGCCGTCATCAGAATTCGACCGAAGCGCAGCTTGACGTGGTGGTGCCATCGAGTTTCTCAGCTAGCTCGGGCCCATGGGCCGTATCCCATTCCTCTATACAACCCGAGCTGTCGTCGAAGGATGACAGCGCCGATTGTCACGGAAGCATCATAAAGAAAGAACAAGGTCAGCTGCGATGAATTTATCCAGTTTGGAGTGTCAAGGAAAGTGCTCGTCGCAACATACAACATCCAGTACGGGGTCGGTCGTGACAAAAGGCTCGACCTCAAGCGCGCCATCGATGCTGTTGCCAACGCCGATATCATCGCGCTGCAGGAAGTCGACGTGAATTGGGATAGATCTCAGGGGCAAGATCAGGTCGCTCTGATTCGTGACATGTTGCCATACCACGAGGTGGCTTGGGGGCCGACAATTGACGTGCGGAAGTCCTCCGGGAGCAGCGTGAGGCGGCAGTTCGGTAACATGATTCTATCGCGTTACCCGATTGTATCGATCCGGAACTATCTTGTGAGCAAATACGGCGCATCCGTCTACATGGACCTGCAAAAGGGGGCGTTGGAGGCCCTAATCGATACGCCAATTGGGCTACTGAGGTTTTATTCCACCCACCTCTGCAGCACGTCGGTCGAGCAGCGTCATCGTCAACTCGAATGGCTCCTCGACCACCACAAGAAGGCATCAGATGAAGGTCCTGTCCTCGCGGGTGAGCATCCCGTAGATGCCACTTGGACTTCGGAGCCTGCGCTTCCTTCGATGCCCTCCAGCGCCATCCTGCTGGGTGACTTCAATTTCGAGGACGCGACAGACTCGTATACTGCTGTGGTGGGCGAGCGCTCAAAACGAGTCGGTCATCTCACCAGACGTGGTGGGTTCGTTGATGCTTGGACCGTTTGCCATGGTTTTTCGGACGCCTCCCGCGAGGCAGGTTGGACGGTCCTGTCACCCTACAATTGTCGCGTCGACTATTGCTTCGTCAGCGAGAGCCTGACGGGAAAGATCAAATCGGCGGTTGTCGACAAGGCCGCTGACGGGTCGGATCACCAGCCCTTGCTCGTTGAGCTGGGTGCATGACCCGCGATCGACTCCAGTGAAGCACAACCTCTAGTGGACAAGATGCAAGAAATGGCAAATTGTGAGGGCTCGGTATCGCCGCCGGAGGAGCTTGGCCGAGCCGATTGGATAGGAATTCTCGCTCGATCAACTTCGGCTGACCTCAGCCGGCTTGCGTCTAACCTCGTTCGGGGCCTCTCCTGGACTTGGCTAAGATCTCCCGAAACGGGACTCGTCATGGTCCGAGGGCGGGTTGGCGGCAAGGGCGATGCGTTCAATGTCGGCGAGGTGACCGTCACTCGCTGCGCATTGCGCCTCGCGGACGGAACCATCGGACATGGCTACGTGCAAGGCGGCGATGGGCAACATGCAACGCTTGCCGCCTTAGTAGATGCTGCTCTGCAATGTGACGAGAACAATAAGCTCCTCTTGTTGGGAGTCGTTGAAGCCTTGCGTGAGATCCAGTCGCGGCATCGTAGAGAGCGCCGAGCGAAGGCCGCTTCGACGAAGGTGGAGTTCTTCACGATGATCAGAGGCGAAAACCGGGGATGACCACAGCTACAACAATGTCCCGTATCCATCCGGGATTCACAGACCCTGTGTTCGACAGTCAAGCGGTCTTTCGCACGCTTCTGTCCTGCAATGCCTATCCTGGCCGGGTGTTTACTCTCGCCCGTAACGTCGGCGCTCCTGAACCGTTCTGCGTCTCAACAGCTGCTCTTTGCCTCACTCTTCTAGATTTCGAGACATCGCTTTGGCTCGATCGGGGCGGGACAGTGGACTGCATCGTCGACTGGCTTGGTTTTCATTGCGGCGTGCCTCTAACGCAGAGCCACCGAAAAGGGCGGTTTGCGATCGTTATCGATGCACAATCTATGCCCAGCTTCTTGGAATTTCCGTCTGGCGAGATCGAGGCTCCCGATTTAGGTTCAACCTTGATCGTGCAGGTGCCCTCACTCGTGGATGGTCCCACAACCAAATGGTCTGGACCAGGAATCCGGGAGAGCTTGTACTCCGGGATCGCAGGCCTTCCTACGCAATTTTGGTCGGATCGAGAGATGACCCGTGAAATCTATCCAAAGGGGATAGATGTGTTTTTCACCTGCGAGTCCTCCATCGTGGGACTGCCGCGCACTGTCCGTGTGGAGTTCTAGATGGCTTACGTTGCGGTCAAAGGTGGCGAGCAGGCAATCCTTAACTCGCACAAGCTGGTTGCTGAGGAGCGCCGAGGCGATCCAACAGTGCCTGAACTCACGCTCGAGCAGATCAGTGAGCAGTTCGGGCTCGCGATTGACCGGGTGATGAACGAGGGATCCATCTACGACCGGCGGCTTGCAGCACTGGCATTGAAGCAGGCCCAAGGAGATCTTGCCGAGGCGATTTTTCTTTTGCGAGCGTATCGCACGACCTTGCCCAGGATTGCGGCTTCAGAGCCGATCGAAACAGCGCAAATGACTGTTCGCCGCCGCGTCTCTGCAACGTTCAAAGATGTTCCCGGCGGTCAGTTGTTAGGACCAACCTACGACTACACTCATCGGCTTCTCGACTTCCGCCTCGCGGAAACAGTAGATGGGGACTATCCTGAAGTGCCGGGTCCCGACGTTTCAATCGATCCCGACTTCCCTAGGGTTCTGGATTTCATTGATGACGAAGGCCTTGTCGAGCCAGCCATACGGCGCGGCGGTAACGAGCCATTCGATCTTACCCGCTCACCCAAGCAACTACCTGCTGGACGCGACCAGCGCCTCCAAAATTTAGTCCGAGCTGACGAGGGATTCATCGCCGGCCTTGGATACTCCATTGCCAGAGGTTACGGCGGAACGCATCCTTACGTAGCCGAAATACGTCTCGGCGAAGTAGAGGTCGAGCTCGTTCCGGAAGAGCTTGGCTTCCCAATCGTTGTTGCGGAAATCACGGTTACCGAGTGTCAAATGATCAGCCATTTTTATGGATCTCAGAGAACTCTGCCTCATTTCGCGCGGGGCTATGGACTCACCTTCGGTTATTGTGAGCGGAAAGCTATGTCCATTGCGCTCGTCGATCGAGCGCTTCGAGCACGTGAGTTCGACGAAGATGTGCGGTATCCGGCGCAGGACGAGGAGTTTGTTCTCTCCCACAGCGACAGCGTCGAGGCTACAGGAATGATTTCTCACTATAAGCTGCCGCACTACGTCGATTTTCAGGCCGACCTGCAGCTAATCCGCAAAATGCGCGCCGAGCGGCTTGCCGCCGAAGCTCCAAAAGCAGAAAATGAATCAGGTTATGAGACCAAATAGCGGGCCCGGTAGAGGCTACAACTTCGCCTACCTAGACGAGCAGACGAAACGCATGATCCGCCGTGCGCTGCTCAAAGCTCTGTCGATCCCCGGTTATCAAGTGCCATTCGGCGGCCGCGAGATGCCGCTGCCCTATGGCTGGGGCACGGGTGGGATTCAGGTCACAGCAAGCGTCATTGGACCGGATGACCGTTTGAAGGTCATCGACCAGGGTGCAGATGACACGACCAATGCGATATCGATTAGACGCTTCTTCAAGACAGTCGCTCAGGTAACTACAACGGAAAAAACCGACGAGGCCACAATTATCCAGACTCGGCATCGAGTACCTGAAACGGCTCTCATGGAAGAGCAAATACTTGTGTACCAAGTGCCACAACCCGAACCGCTGCGACGGATCGCAATTCGTGAGACCGAGGCGCGCAAAATGCATGCTTACGGGGAGTATGGCGCGATGCAGCTGACCCTGTACGAGGATATTGCTCGTTTTGGACACATAGCGCGCACGTGGGAGTATCCGGTGATAGTTAATGACCGGTATCTGATGGCGCCGACTCCGATACCGAAGTTCGATAATCCGAAGTTGCAGAACAACCCTGCAATTCAGCTTTTTGGCTCCGGCACGGAGAAGCGCATTTATGCGGTGCCGCCCTACACGAGCGTGCGGAGCCTAGATTTCGACGACCACCCCTTCGAGGTCCAGCAGTGGAAGCAAGCCTGTGCGCTTTGTAGGTCTGGCACTTCCTACCTCGACGAAGTAATTACCGACGACCGCGGCGGACGCATGTTCGTGTGCTCCGATACTGACTACTGCAGCACACGCCGAGCAGTACAAAAACTCGAGCCGGGTAGCGGTCCAGTCCCAACGAGCGAGGGGAACCGGTCGTGACCTTACTCGGCAACTTTGCGGCCCGGCGAACACTTCTGGATGTCTCCCGCGTCTCCAAATCCTATGACGACCAGGTGGGCTGTGTGGATGTGTCGTTTAGACTTTATCCTGGCGAGGTTCTTGGCGTCGTCGGCGAGAGCGGATCCGGCAAGTCGACGCTGCTGGCGTGCCTAGCTGGACGCCTAGTTCCCGATGCAGGCTCGATCGTCTATGACACGAAACAGCGCGGTCCGGTTGACATCCTGACGTTATCGGAGCCCGAGCGCCGGAGGCTGGCGCGAACTGATTGGGGCATCGTCCACCAGAATCCGCGCGATGGGCTCAGGATGGATGTCACTGCCGGCGGCAATATCGGCGAACGGCCGATGGCAATCGGCGCCCGTCACTACGGCAACATCCGCGCCGAGGCTGAGGACTGGCTGAAGAAGGTCGAAATCGACCTTGCTCGCACCGATGACAAACCGAAAACGTTTTCAGGTGGAATGCAGCAGCGGGTGCAGATCGCTCGCAACCTCGTGACGCGACCACGATTGGTGTTCATGGACGAGCCGACCGGGGGATTGGACGTTTCCGTACAGGCAAGGCTTCTCGATGTATTGCGCGGCCTGGTCCGCGAACTCGGTATTGCGGCGGTGATCGTCACTCACGATCTAGCCGTCGTGCGCTTGCTTGCTGACCGCTTAATGGTGATGCAGCGCGGACGAGTGATCGAGGAGGGGCTGACTGACCAAGTGCTCGATGATCCGCACCACCCCTACACTCAGTTGCTCGTCTCGTCGGTCCTGCAGGTCTGAGGCGTAAAGGAGTGTAAGCTAAAATGAACACCGGTAATATCTCTCTTCACGCTCACGACCTAACCAAGAACTTTATCCTTCATACGCAGGGTGGTGCGGAGATTCCTGTTTTTAGCAGCATCGAGCTCAAGGTCGCCTCGGGTGAATGCGTATGCTTGCACGGACCATCTGGCGCCGGCAAATCCACGTTATTGCGCTCGCTTTATGCGAACTACAAGCCCGACGCTGGCAAGATCCTCGTCCAACACGAGCGTACCGTCGTCGATCTGCTGGCCGTCGAGCCATGGCAGGTGATCGAGATCCGTCGCCGCACCATTGGCTATGTCAGCCAGTTTCTGCGTGTCATTCCAAGGGTTTCGACACTAGACATCGTGGCCGAGCCGGCGATCATAAACGGGGTTCCTTCAGAGACGGCGTATGCCTCCGCCCGCACTCTTCTTTCCCGGCTGCGCATCGCCGAGCGGCTCTGGTCTCTGGCGCCAGCCACCTTCTCGGGTGGTGAGCAGCAACGCGTCAATATCGCGCGCGGCTTCATCTTGGATTACCCGGTGCTGCTTCTCGACGAGCCGACAGCCTCGCTCGATGCCGCCAACCGCCAGACTGTGGTCGAGTTGATCAACGAGGCCAAGAGGCGCGGAGCCGCCATAGTCGGCATCTTCCATGATGAGGGGGTGCGCGAAGTTTTGGCCGACCGCCTGTTCGAGGTGGGCCGGTCGCCCGTTCATAATTCTCGGCGCCGTACCACAACCGCGGAGGCAGCCGCATAATGTCCGAATCCTCCTGGCCGCGCTACGCGATCTACTACACGCCGGCACCGGAACACCCGCTGACGGTCGCAGCGAGAGCTTGGCTTGGGCGCGACGCGTTTGCTGGAGGCTCGCCGAGAGCTCACGTTGAACTCGCTGCTGCTACTACGAGTCTGGGTCGCAACACGCTGACCAGCGCGGCCCGCCGCTATGGTTTCCACGCGGCGCTCAAGGCGCCGTTCCGGCTGAGGAAGGGATGTTCGGTCGAGGAACTGGAGCGCGCGCTCCGTAAGTTCGTGGCGACTTGGCGGCCATGCCCAATCGGGCCCCTGAAGATTGATCGGCTCGGCGGATTCTTCGCCCTAATTCCCGTGAGTTCGATCCCCACTCTGCTTGGCTTTGCCTCGCACATCGTCGAGGACTTCGATCGCTTCCGTGCACCCCTAAGTCAGGACGAGTTTCAATGGCATTTGTGCAGCCCACTAGATGAGACAGAGACCACACATCTTGTGCGATGGGGCTATCCTTACGTCTTCGATCGCTTCCGCTTCCACATTACCCTAACTGACCGCGTGTCGGCCGAAAGTCGGCCCCGCGTGCGGAAAGAGCTGGATGCGATCTTCGCGCCGTTGCTCTTCGAAGACTATACCATCGATGCTCTTTCCCTCTTCGTTCAGGAGAATTCCCGCGCGGATTTTATCGTGCGGTCGCAGTTCGCCTTGAGGAGCTGTACCCTCCTCAAGGAGGCGGTATGAGCCGATGACCTCTGCGTGCGGCCACTTGGTTCTCGTTGTTGGCCACAGCGGTGCTGGCAAGGAGGCTTTGTTACATATGCCCGTGCGCAGTTGCAATCAGACCCATTTCGTCCGCCCGGTCATCACAGGACGTCCTTCGGCGAGCATCAGGAATGTATAATGTATCGATATCGAAGAGTTCCAACGCCGAGCCGGTGCCGGCACTCGGCGTTGGCAGGCGCATGGGCTTTTCTACAGCATTCCTACGGAAGATGAAGATCACCTCGGTCGCGGGATTGTCGTCGTCGCCAATTGCTCCCCGGGGCGCCGTTCCTTTGGCTCGTCACTGCTACTCGCAACTACATGTAATTAATCAATGTCACCACACCCGTTGAGGGGCTGTCCAACCGAAACGGTAGAACACCCGCTTACGGTCTATATCCGAGTAACGTCGTGACGTGACCTAGTTCCACAAAGTGACCAGATGGCGAATATGACAGCAACAACCGACGAATACGCGTCGTAAACTCGTCACGACGACTTCCGAGAACACCTGGCGCACCTACTGACGTTGAGGAGAGGTAGCAAAGTAGGTCATCAATGTTCCAGTGATGCTCGTAATAGTGACGAAGCTCTGTAATTTCGTTGAAATCGGAGGCTAGAAGAACTTCTCGATCGGACTCTGTCAGTTCGGGCCGAACGGCTCCGGGACCAGCCGGCAAGCGTCCTCCCCAGAATTTCTCGATGTCGCTCCACATCCCATTGCGCCATTCTCCAGGTTCCGAGCCATCCCGCTCGCGGTTGATGATCGCAACACAGCCATTCAGTTTAAGTATTTGGCCTAGCTTTGCCAACACCGTCGATCGATCCATCCAAAGAAAGGAGCCCCCAATTGTTGCGATGTCAAACGACGAGCTTGAGTCGTTTAGATCTTCAGATCTCGACAGTAGAAACTCTATGTTCTTGACCCCTAAGGTATCCGCCATTCGCCTGCCTTCCCGCACCATTTCGTCGCTTGGATCGACGGCAAGCACGTCAGCAACCGAGCGTGCCAAGGGGATGGCGATCTGTCCCGTGCCGGCACCAAGATCGAGCGCGCGACTGTTGTTGGCGAGGCCGCAAACGCGAACTAATGACCGGAAGATGTCTTCCGAATATGGTATCATATACCGTGCATAGTAGACGGCCGCACCGCGATACACTTCACTTGCTACGATCATGCGTCCCTCCGTACATCTTGTCTTATCTATCCACGGCTGCTCTCCGACACGACGCCGAAGATGCTGATTGTGTTGTCATGTTCAGTGAACCCCCAGGAGGCGGTCCGCACGGCAATCGCGCCGGCTCGAGTTATGAAAGGGCGGTCGTGCTTTACGCAGAACTGCAAGCGCTAGTAAGCGCATCGATCAGCGCCCGCTGACGAATCGTACATCATGTTGCGTGCGCATTGGAGACCGCGCTAGTCGACCAGTGCTTCGCATGTTCCTCACATGTAGATCAATTGGTAACCCTGGTAGTTGACTGGAACGAAATGTGGTAGCTGGCGACAGTATTGAAAAACAACCATCGCCCTAGCCCGCGCAGCTTTCGATCGTTGTTGGCGAAAAAAGGAGCGCGGGTTAGATAAGTCAATGCGCTCGCGAGTAGTCGCGATTTATGAGCGTCTTATGGTTTTTTCTTTGCTGTTCGCTCTAGCCTCTTTTGAAAAATGCTAGGAGAGTATGGCGTCTCCGAAACCGAGCAGTTGAAAAAGCTGCAGGGTGAGAGCACCAGGAATGTACGAAGTTTTATGTAAGCGATTTCTGTGAAGGTGGGTTGGTGTTCGAGACATTGAAGGCTGGCGTCGACGGCGTGGCGGACAATTCTGCTTGGCTGGACCGAGCGGTCAAGCTCTGAAACCCGCACGCGCGGGGCTGGACGGCGAAGGTTCGGTCTCACCAATCATCATCGGCGCCGTGATGTCGGTTGTGATCATCAGCGCGCCGTTCCGGGAAACCGCGCCCGAGGTGGATCGCGAACTGCCCCATCGCAGCAGTCCATTCGACCGGCCGCCGCCGATGGACTGCCAGCGTTCCGGATGGCGAGATACAACAGCTTGAGCGCCGCCTCGTCGTAAGCGGTCCTTTGCTCTTTCCATTACGCGCAATTTTGGGTCAAGAACGTACTTCGTTGAGAGCGATCGTCACCTCTGTCTTTCATCAAATGATCAAGAAGCCTGATTTCGGGATCTGTCAGCGCCGTCTGCGGTAGGGCATTCGGCGAGGAACGATTGAGCATCGTCATCCAAAAGACGCGCCAACTCTCAATGCAGAAAACTGCGATCAGATTGACCAGACGCTCACCGGTTCGCAATTTCGACTCCTTCGCCTTGCAGCTCGATGTTAGGATTTTATGGAAGATTTCGATCTTCCACCTCAACGCGCACCATTCTATCCTTTCGATAGCGTCCTTGCGCGATTGGAGCGGGAGGTCGGTGAGGAGCTTCCACTCGATCATCTTTCGCCGCTTCGGCCTTCCCGCTCTTGAGCATGGATCACGGTCAGAGGGAGTGTGGGAGATTTCTTCTGCTTGCCGATCGGCGGCAGAATTCGAAGCTTGCGTGCAGAATCCACTCGATGTCGCCCACCATTCTGGAATGATCTCGCCCACTATTCCGATTTGATGTCGCCCACCGTTCCGAGATGATTTCGCCCACTGAAGCGCGGCGATCAAAGTGAGAGTGCGCATGTGATCGCCTCGGCGGGAATGCCGCGGGCATAAAGGCGCAGGATCTTGTCGTTGAATCCATCGAACTGGGTCTGTCCCTTGGCGAACGTCTGCGGTTCGAAGCCGTCGGCCCGATCGCGAGGCATGGTAATCCCGATCTCGCCATCCTCTCAGGATTGCCTTCGAGCTCGTCCCGGCTGTTCCTCAGCCCTGGTCGGCGGGAGCCCAAATGCTCGGTCAGCTCGGCCTCAAGCGCGCGCTCGATAAAGTCCTCTTGAGCTGCTTGAACAGCCTGTTCTCGTCGGTCGAGTCTTCGGGCTTGCTGTAGTTCGCAAGAGGCTGGTCCAGCAGTTCAGGGGTGATCGTCGTATCGGTCGTCATGTGAGTCTCCTCCAAAAGGTAACTCACACAAACCTCCTTACATCGGACACCCTCAGAACTGTCTCTTATACACATCTAAACACCTTCTTGTCATTGAGATTGGCAAGAATAACCGTGACCGACAGTAGGTGTCGCTTATCACTACCAAAAGCGGCCAAAGTACGCTCGATTTTTGCGAAGGTCGCAAGAGTCTGTCCTCTTAGACCCAGGCCTTTATCGTCTGACGTGGCCACCGCCCACGCGAGATTGCCAAAAGCAGAACCAGAACTCCTGCCGTCAGCCACGCCTGCAACACGCTGAATCCGGGTTTCTTCATCCATGTTACGCTCCAAATAGTAAGGGCACACCACTTTGCGAGCTAGAATGGCGAGGCCGGTCCCCCTTTATTTCGACCGCCTCACCTACGTTGAAAGCCGACTCGAGACTCAAGGCTTGCTGCCTAGGACAGTGCCAAGCCTGCCTCACGTCAGAATTCTCAGCCACATCTGAAATTTTGCTCAGCAGAGCAGTAGCGGCCTCCTATTTACGTACTCTCGGATCAACTGCGAGGCCATACAGCCGCCAGCTGTTATCTCGGTGATATTTGAGTTCAAGCGCGCGATCGAGCGGGAGAGCCTCAATCGCATCCCATTGTGCCGTCGTTGATCGTTATGGTCTGGGTGCGAGGTCAGCCATATGCTGCGGGAACCGCTCGGGTGCCGACGTTGTCTCGAACCAGGTCAGATATTCGATTAAGGGCGGTCCGAACTTCCTCCCGCTTGGGCGCTCCGATGCAGACGCGAACTGCCTCCGGGGGCGTCGCCGGACCAACGTGATAGGCGTCGCTCGTGTTAACAAGAACGCCGTTCTCTCGCGCCGTTTTTGCAAATGTTCGCCGGTCCCATGGCGCCGGAAGCGTCAACCATAAATGTGGCGAGAACGGTCGGGACCTATAGTCCAACCCATCAAGGATCTCCCCTACCAGCGCTTGTCGCTTGGCGGTTTCTTCCTTCACTCCTGCAACGAGACGCTGGATATCACCATTCTCAATAAGTCTCGTTAGCAAGATGGCCGATAGCGGAGCTGCCATCCAGAAAGTCATCCGCCTTGTCGAGCTAAACACCCTGTTTACCGCGGACTCTGTGGGGGCGATCAGCAAGCATAGCCGAAGCTGCAATGAGAGTGCCTTTGCTACCGTAAACATATACCAAGTGATGTCAGGCGCTAGTTGGGAGAGGGTAGGAATTGCATCGGTCGAAAAGAGACCATAAGCGTCATCCTCAATCAGGCTTACATTATAGCTTCGGCATACCTCGATGATCGCCAATCGTCGTTCGAGTGACATTGTCCTCGTCGTTGGATTGTGGACAGTTGGCATACAGTAGAGGGCCATTTGGCGAGGATTAGCTTTGCAAATTTCAAGCAATGCATCGGGCCTCACGCCTTCATCGTCCAGCGCGACTGCCGCCGTTTGGATTCCGAGAAGCTCGGAGATCACTTTTACGGACGGATAAGTGAGTTCTTCCAATAAAAGGAGGCCTCGCTGGCCGACTATGGTCGACAACACCATGACCAATGCGTTCTGTGATCCGTGTGTCACAACCACTCTGCTAGGATCGGGCATGGAGCCGACGCGAGTGGCCATCCATGAGGCCGCCGCCTTTCGATCGGCGTCGGTTCCTTGGTATCGGTGATACCGGAATGCTTGATCGATGCCACGAGTCTGGTCTAAGTGGCTTAGCATCTGTTGGATAATTGAGGCCCGGTCAGTCGATGCGGGAGGGATGTCCTGATACAGGTCAATATGGGTCCCGTTCAACACATCCAGGCGGAATTCATCGTCGGCGCGTACAAATGATTGTCCCGCGCTAAGAGCAAATCCAATCTGGGCCTCTGACATTGATGTCTCCTACTTTGCAAGTAGTTCGTGAAGAGCGCAGCCACCTGCCGCATCAGTTCAACAAAGAAGCGAGGCGATGGCCTCAAGTGCAATTCTCACCTCTCGAGCGGAATCGGGACTACCTAAGACAATTCTAATTCGATCGACTTGGTTGGGCGGGGAGACCCAAAACATTGAGCCCGGTCGAAGGATCACATCCAAAGATCGAGCAGCGGCCAGGAATCTCTCCTCACTTTTGTCGCTTGGTAGCCTTAGCCAAAGGAATATCGAATCCTCATGGCTAAGATAGTCCGCACGTTCTAGCACCTCCGCGGCAATTGCCTGGCGCATTCGCACCTCCGATCTGACGGCATTTCGGACAGCTTGCATGGTGCCGTTTGCGATCCACTGCCGTGCGATTTCTGCAACGAGCGGAGATACATGCCAAGTGGTGACCGTTGACACGGCACCGAATGCAGCCGATGCGGCTTCCGCGGTAGGTGCCACCAAGTAGCCAATTCTTAGCCCAGGTGCGATGCACTTTGCGGGTCCGGTCGCATACCACGCCAGTTCAGGAGCAAAAGTAGAAATTGCAAGTGGGGAGCTCTCCGGAAGAAATCCGTAGACGTCATCTTCTAGGATCGGAAGATTGTTGCGTCGCGCCACCGCAGCCAACTCTTGTCGACGCTCTAGGGACATTACATAAGCCGTCGGATTATGCACAGTAGGCTGAAAATAAACAGCCGCTACTTTCCCGTCATGGCACGCTTCATTTAGTGCGTCCGGGAGCATGCCATTCTGGTCCATCGCAATGGCGCGCGGTTCGATGCCCAATAGTGCAGCAATGTTTCGAAAGCCATAGTAGCCAATTTCTTCGACCGCGATAATTTTCTTCTCGCGCGTGGTTGCAAGCGTCGCAAGAAAAAGAGCGTTCTGCGTGCCATTCGTGGTGATCATTCTGTCGATTGAGGGTCCAACTCCGAGGCGTTCAGCCAACCAGCCTGCTCCAGCTTCTCTGTCCGCTTCCGTTCCCCGAAAGCGATGCGTCCTGAAGAGCCGATCAATGTCCACCTCAGTTGCCACACCGGCAAGCGTTTGGCGTACTGTATCGCTTAGCCAAAGGGGAGCAGGCGGAGTACTGCGGATGAGGCTAATCTCACCGGCCACCTGCCGATTCTCTCCCTCTGATTCTCTCGTCGTTTTCAACTTCATGTTCCCAATCTACCGTGTTTGTGCGATCGATGCGCAAGGCGCGGTTTTACAAAAACGCGAGGGGCGATACCGCGCTAACAAGCCGCAGACTTGTTCCTCGACAATTTCGCTGGCGACAATTTGCCCGACTAATGGGCCAAGCGTAATTCCGCCATGCATAACCGCGATGTAAACTTGGCTGGCATCGTTGAGCCTGCCGAGAATTGGAAGCTCATCCGCCGGCAGAGACCTGATACTGAGCACTGATTTTCCGCGCATTTCTGCAAACCGATCAATCCACTTTGCTCCGGAGTCCGAAATAGCCTTATTCTCTTTTTCGAACCGGTCGCTTGATGACCAATGTCCCGCTAGTGGAGATATGCCAGCCATGATGCCGCCCCTGTCACCGGGCCTGACATGAAAGTTGTCCGCATAGACTACGTGCCTCAGTCGTCTTGAGTGTGTTGGATAGGCCAGTTCCTGCAGTGCCCCGGGCTTTTCTGTTATAGGGAGAGGAGTAATTTCCGACGCCTCGAGGATTGAATTGGAGTCGTTTCCAGCCGCCAGGACGACGCAATCAAAAAAATCGGTGCCAAGATCATAGTTGATCCAGGGTTTCAACCCATCGTTCCCAATGCGCAATACACGCAGCCGTTGAAATTGTACATCGAACTCCTCCGTCGCTACACGTGCTAGGCATCGAGACAGGCCTTTTGCATCGACCCAGCCTTCATCCAGCACGTTGACGCACTCAATCATCGTATGTGCCTGGAAAAGCGGTTCTAGCTCATTGGCGGTCGAGGCAGTTAAATGTGTCGCATCACTGCCACATTCGCGCATCGCCTTTGCGTTTGCTGTGATCTTTGCGGCCTCGCTATCGACGGAAGCGGTGCGAAGCGCGCCGCTGATATGCAAGTGTCGCTCGCTTCCGATCTCGCGAGCAATCGCGCTGTGATAACGGATAGCTTTCAGCCGGAATGGTAGGTCGGCAGAAGGTTGGCCGAACGCATTGAGGCAAGCAAATGATTTGGAAGAGACACCATTGCCAGGTTTACCAATATCGAAGACTGTGACCCTCGCGCCAGCCTTTCCAAGATGATAGGCAATGGAGGTGCCAATGATGCCTGCTCCAATCACTCCAACTTTCATTGCCTACTCCTTGTTAAAGGGGGTTCTTATGCGCTGGCGGTGAGCCCGCCATCGACGTAGAGGATCTGACCGGTCACGAACCGCGACAAGGGTGAGGCGAAGAAATGCACGGCCCCCGCGACATCCCAAGGCGTGGCCAGCCGCCCAAGGGGGATGTCCGAAGTAGCTCGCCGAAACGCGGCTGCGTCGTCGAGAGCCTTCGCGTTTTTGTGAGTGCGCACCGTACCCGGCGCGACACCATTTACGGTGATGCCGTACGGCGCCAATTCCGTTGCCAATTGCTTCAATAGAATGGCAAGCCCGCCCTTCGCCGCGCAAAAAGCGCTGTAGCCGCGGTTTCGGAAGCCGAGCAATGACCGCACGGAAAGCAGATGGATCTGGCTGCCGCCCCTCGTTGCTGCAACCTGATGCGCAGCTACTGTCTGAGACAGAAACATTCCGGTACGCAGTGTCTTGGTGTAGACTTCATCGAAGGCGTCTTCGGTGACTTCGAGCAGCTTCTGCTCCTTGTTGAAGCCGACGCAATTCACTAGGATGTCGATCGAGCCATAATGCTGTGCCAGGGAGGCCGAAAGCTCTCGGATTGCTCCGGCATTGGATGCGTCGAGCTCAAGGCCTTCGGCAATGTGCCCTTTACCGCTCAATTCGCCAGCTAGAACTCGGGCCTGGTCGCCGCTTCGACCGGCAATAATGCTGATCGCCCCGGCTATGGCCAACGTTTCTGAGATCGCGGTGCCGATCGCTCCGTAACCACCGACAACTAGTGCCACCTTGCCATGCAGGCTCATCGAATGCTGAGGCTGAATGCCCACGTTCGGAATGGTCATTTCTGACTCTCCTGGGTCGGCGCGACAGCCCGCCGGCCTTCGGTGCAAACGCGTGTTGCATTCCATTCCGCAGTACCGTATTGGCCCTTAAAGACAGGTCCGAGGTGCTCCTTTGCCGTGCCCCCAAGTCTGACCGCGCCGCTGATGGAGTAATCCTCTGCGACTTCCCCCTTGAACCCGTAAAAAAGCCAGATCGGTACCCGTTCGTGCGCAGCCTCGAAACTGACTTGGCGGCCTCGAACTTCACCAACGATGGTGCCGGAGGATGATCCCGTGCGATGGGCGCCAGATATGATCTCCCCTTTCTGCTGAAGATCGAGATGATGTATCGCTGATCCATGAAGGAATTGCATTTCGACGCGCCAACTCCCGGAGAGATCGATTTCTGCACGAACGTTTGAGCCAGGTTGAGCGATGGACTGGGGTTGACGAAATGCAGTTGCCAAAGCGCGGCCGACGATCTCCGCCTCGTCGTCGGAGAGATTGACTGGATCCAGTATGATCGAGGAGGGGGTGGACCAAAAATCGTGGATCAGAATCCGCGGTCGTTGCTGTAAGAGCGCCAGCCTTAAGGTTTCCGCGTCAAACGGAATAACGCGCGTATCCCAGGTGAGCTTCAGCCGAATAGCTGTCACAGAACCTACCCACGATAGCACTTCGGTCGTAACGCCCGGTAGCAAACTGAGGTGAGCCTCAATCCGCTTCAATCGTGGGAGCCACTGGTCGCGCTCGTCTCTCGCAGACTGAAAATTAATCCAGCGATCGAGCGCGTGCACGGCGCCGACCACCTCCTCCTTGCCGACCTTCATAGATCGACCAAAGGCCTGGTGGGGCGCGCCATTCCACCAGATTGCCTTGCAGAGTCGCTCGTTACCAAGCACAATTGCGGTGGATTGTGGCGCGCGGATATATTTGCCACCTGCGTAGACCACGAGATCGGCTCCGTTCTCGATCCACCGATCCGGCTTTCCTGGGGAAAGGCCCGCTGCATCGACGAGGATGGGTACACCGTGCGCACGCGCCAAGGGCAGGAGGGAGCTTAGCGGCAATGGCGACGCAGTGTCCATGCGACCGAGCAGACAGATCATCGCGACGCTTCCGTCCAACGACTGAGCCAACTCCTCCATGGTGGCAATGCTGGAAATCTTCGCGCCCGCGAGGCGGATTGCCTGCTCATAGGCAAAGCGTTGATCGGACGGGATCAACACCTTATTGGGCAGCCCCGAGGTGTCCGGCAGGCGCAACATCAGCTCAGGATTGTTTCCGGCGATGCACGCTGCTGTGGCTAACGCTAGCGTCGCGGCCGTGCCGGCGGTGATCACACCCCACGCTGCGCCGGTGAGTTCAGCCATCCTTTGGCCTGCAGCTTCGGCGAGCTCGTCCATATCGACGAAAGCCTCGGCAGCCGCGCTCATTGCGGCGATAACCCCGTCGCTCGGATTACTTGCCCCATAGATTGTACGGACACCGGCGCATTGGATGAACGGCTCGACGCCGATTTGTCGATAGATCCAGCCGCGGGTGCGGTCAGCCAAATCGTTTGTTTGAACAAAATCGCGCCGCGTGTTCATGTAAGCGCCCTCGTTGCGAGTACGATGGATGCCCCAACGCAAAATATCGTGACGACAATGTACATGAAGCCGGCCGTCTTCGGCACTCGTAGGGGCGCAACGTGTAGGACCGAAAGTACGACAAGGGCGAACGCAAACACGTTCGGGAAGATCGCGTCTGGGATAACCGGACGGAGCAAGAATATGATCGCCGTGATTGGTACAGCGTAAGTCGTAGGCACTCCGATGAACCGGTTACCCGGAGATCCGAATACGTTGAAGTAACTCAGCCGTAAGGCACTAGCCACGACGAGAATGGTTCCTACTGCAACGGAAATCCTCGAGCTATGTCCAATGATCATCGATATTACGGCCGGCAAGATACCGGCGCTCACCAGATCGGCAAGCGAATCCAAGTTCTTGCCGATCTGTCCTGTCTCCGGTCGGCGCCCCTGCGTCCCTTGAGCGACAACACCGTCGAGATGATCCGCCAGCAACGCCCAAAGCGCAGCGGCTACTCCGATCTCCGGAAAACCGGCGATTGCAAAGTTGATGCCTATAACCGAGAATATAAGTCCCGTTGCAGTCACGGCGTTGGCCGGATCGAGAAGCTGCCTGAACATTGGAGGCTCCCACATCAAGCGATCCGATGATCAAACGGTCCGACCGACGAGCTGCGGCAAGGCGATTGTGAAGATGCAATCGGCGCGGCGTAAATCATTCGTGCCGCCGATCCCATGACATCGGAGATTGTCACAACGCGTTTGAATTGATCGATCATGATCTCGACCCGTTTGACGTGATTGCTGCGCGGCTCGCCGTGTCAGTGACGCGCGGCAGCTCGCTCCGGAAAATCTGTTCGGCTATGCGGAGGTCCGCCACGCTATCGATCTCGAACCATTTGAGGTCATCGCAGAGCGCGCCCTTAATCCTCAGCCCACCGTCCGCGATCAAACAGGCAAGGACCTCTTCAACATAGGTCTTGGTGCCGCCGGAGGCAAAAAGTGCGTCTAGTCGCGGGATTAGACGCTCCCTTAGCGTGTCCCTGCCGAAGCGGAAGAGGTTGAGGGTTTTGTAGAGCGGCTGCGTCGATAGATCGGTGCAACTTTGGTGCATACGGAATTCGTGCACGTAGTCGCCGTCAGAGAGTATCACGGCCGATCCCGTCATCGTTTCATTGAAGACGTCGATCGCTGCGACATCGTCGTCATGCTCGAGTAGTCGAGCAAGTGCAGTCCTTTCAAAAAAAACGTCACCTTCCAATAATAATACGTCGCCCCTCATCAGGGATTCGCGCGCGAGCCAAAGCGAATAGGCGCTACCGGTGCAATCGAACTGCGAAGACTCGACGTAGGCGATGTTCATGCTGTCGACACTGTCGCCGCACGACGCCATGATGTCATCCTTGCGATATCCGACGACAATGGTCGTTTCTGAAACGCCAAGAGCTGCAAGGTTGTTGAGTGCGTTGTGCAAAATAGGTGTGCCATGAACTTCGATTAGCGGCTTTGGCCGGCTCTCGGTGAGGGGCCGAAGGCGCGAGCCGATGCCCGCCGCGAGGATGATGGCATGGCTTGGAATTGTTGGCACGACGGTGTTCCTCCCAAGTTAGCAGCGGTTTGCGGAACAAAAACGTCAGCTACACATGTTCAAGTTTGCGGTCAGCCGTCGCAAACCTTTGTCGAGTAATTCGAGATCGACGCCGTAGGAGACTCGAATGCCGGCGGGGTCGCCAAAGGCGGAGCCGGAAACAGTTGCGACACCAGCATCCATCAGCAAGGAGTTAGCAACATCATCGGCATTGAATTCGCGACCGGTGCGTTTGCCGCGTCGCAGCAATTCGCTAAGGTCAAGATAGAAGTAAAATCCACCTTGCGCAGCGGGCGATGGCACCGATGTCAGCGTTGAAAGAATTGCCAGTCCGCGCGCTCGCGCGCTGGCGACGTGGTTCTGCAGCTGCAGTTGGAATGCGGGATCACCGCGCTCCAGGAAATGGAGTAGCGCATGCTGTGCGATGACATTGGGATTGGACGTTGTATGGCTTTGTAGCGCCTTAGCCGCACCGATGACCGCCTTGGGGCCAGCGAGATAACCAATCCGCCAGCCGGTAAGGGCCAACGACTTGGAAAACGAATTGACAATCAAAGTGCGACCGCGTGCCTGGGGGGCGACAGAAACGATCGAATGATGCGTATGTGGGGCATGGGCGAAAGCTCCGTAGCATTCGTCGAAAATGATCCAGAGATTCCGGTCGATGGCGAGATCCGCAATGCCAGCAAGAATGTCGGGGTCGTAGATCGCGCCGGTCGGATTGCTGGGCGTGTTGACTACGATCGCCTTAGTCTTTGATGTAATGGCCGCTGCGAGGTTCGTAAGCTTCGGGACAAAGTTATTATGTCGCGTCTCGATAAAGACCGGCTTGCCGCCGGCAATGACGATCTGGGCCGGGAACGTAGTCCAGTAGGGAGCAGGAATCAGCACTTCGTCCCCGGGATTCAGAAGGGCCATGGCCGCATTGAAGAGTGCCTGTTTGGCGCCGCTCGTCACCGCGATCTCGTCTGCCGACCAAGATTGAGTGGTTTCGGCGGAAACCTTGCAAGCTAGCGCATGGCGCAACTCCATCAGACCGATCGTGTCGGTGTAGCGGTTGAGGTTGCGGCTGATCGCGGCGATTGCGCCCTCGCGCACCCGTGGTGCTATATCGGCCCAAATCTCTCCGGCAGTTAAATCGATAATTTCCTTGCCCTTCGTGGCAGCTGCATTGGCAGTGGCCCTCGCCGCGGCGGTGGCCGATGATTTGAGCATGGCTGTCCGTTGCGCCAACATGGCGTTTCCTTCGCTCCAAAATACCGCTTAAGGTTGCTGAGGTGGCGTAGAGTCTGCCGGGAGGTCTGTCGAAAAGTGACCTCAAACGAAGCAGATTATGCTCCGCGTGGGTTGTTCTCAGAGATCGAGCCAACGGGTGGGAAATGCACAGAGCGGCCACCTAAGAGCTGTCATATCTCCAATATTGGGAGAGCAAAGAAACGGGTCGTACGACGGTGAAGCATGGCGATCGGGCAGTCGGTTGCATGGCAGCATCCCTAACGAGTATGTTGTTTGTGCACAAGAAATCATCGGGCGGGCAGATATCGGGCTTCCGCACGGGCGAGTTCGTCGTACCCCAACAGCGCGAAGACCTCGTCGAGTGTCGCGATACGTGGCTCAACGCCGGCGATACCTTCCTCGGCCATGATGTCATCGCAGACTTGCCGCATTGCTGTCGTTGCGGCTCGCATGGAGTGGTTCGCCCAGATCACTGTCGAGATATCGGCGTCGCGATATGCTGAGACCGGGGTTCGGAAATATTTCGTAGGAACGATGACGACCGGCAGCCGATTCTGCCAGGCACTCACAAACGAAAGGATCTCGTCCGCACTGCTCTTTCGTGAGTGGATAAGAATCGCATCAGCTCCGGCGTTAGCGTAAGCGTGAGCGCGCAAAAGTGCTTCGTCCATTCCATGGTCGCCGATCAGGGCTTCGATCCGAGCAACGAGGACCAGGTCGTCCGCGACCGTATCCTTCACGGCCCGCAAACGGCCGGAGAATTCGTTGACATCGGCGAGGGGATGCCGCTCGCCAACAAATGAGTTCATTTTAGGAAAACAGCTGTCCTCGAGCGCGACGCCGGCTGCGCCACGCTGACGGAGCTTGCGCGCCAAGAGGCGTGCATTATTGAAGTTCCCAAAGCCGCCATCGCCGTCAACGAGCACAGGAAGCTCGGTCGAGTCCACGATGCGCTCGACCACGTCGACGAGCTGACTCCATGAAACTTCGTTGGCATCGCGGTAGCCGAGAGAGGTGGCAATGGACAGGCCCGACGCCCAGAGACCTTTGAATCCTGCACGCTTGGCGATCGCGCCGGAAAGTCCGTCATGCGCTTCCATGAGGAACGAAAGCTCGCTATTGGAGCAGACTAGAGCGCGCAGCCTTTCTACGGACGATGAAACAGCCGACCGGCGTGGTCCGCTATCGAATACATATTGTGGTTTATGTTGCATGCCGAATTCCTTGCAGGTCACGTTGGACCTACCGACGTTCATCAAACGACAGGTGACACGCTTCTGTCATGTAGATCAATTGCTAGCGTTGGTAGTTGACTGAGGCGCAAAAATGTTATGTCGCGGTCGAATTGATGCATGGCGTCGCGAGTGCCGTCCTGACAATCATGAAGCGTGCGATCGTTGGGGCAGAATTGAAAAACATACGTTCGATCGATGTCCATTTGCCCGCCGATTCTGTCATCGCTGCTTCAATGTCCGATCGTGACAGTCTTCCTTGTTGGAGCCTCGGGCGGGGCGCTAAGCTCTTAGGTTCCTCGCATTGTAGGACCCTTCGGCTTGGTCGAGCCGTTCGAGTGGTCGAATTAACGCATGGGGCTCTCGCCGTTGACTCGGATCACGGTGCCACCTCAACTTGCACAATAGTTGCAGCGAATCAGTGTTTCAGGCGCAAACCTGGAGCTAGGGATTTCTCTACGGAGCTCAATAACTCCTCTGAGCAAGCACCTGCGAGGTCGAGCTCAAGCGTCTCCGATGCCGACTGTCGAAGTTGCGACAGGCTGTTGGGCCGACACGAGCAGATATTCTTACAAATCAAGCACCCACAATTGGCACGAGCCTTGAAGGGTGGATGTCATCCAGCATCGCCTCCATAACGAGTCGGAGTGATGGCATACAACATTCACGCTTCTCAGTTCACTGGAAGCGGCGGATATGAATTCGACCGCTCTAACGCCGCTACGCGCTTCGATGCCTGTCCGCGCACGAGTGTTTCAACGTGACCGGACACACGGGCACAGCGGCTCGTGGAGTAGCCGATGCGCGCGCGCTCTACGGCGCCGCGGCTGTGCCGGGCGCCGTGCCTGCCGGTGCTGACGTCCGTGATGCGGCCGACTTTGAGCAGCTCGGTGCCGAGGTACGGCGTATGGATGCCGACGGACCAGCCGCGGTTGATTGGCGAAAGGTCAGTAAGCTGTCGCTTCATATCCTGGCGAACCAGTCAAAAGACATTCTGATTGCCTTGTTGGGCTGTCTATGGTCTGTTTCGCATCGAGGGATATCAGGGGCTTGCCGTCGGATTAGCAATCTTGCGCGGCATGGTGGACGCACATTGGAACGGACTCTATCCCCCGATCAAGCGAGAACGTGCACGGGTTGGAGCGGTCGATTGGCTCGTCGGTCGCCTTGGGCCGGCGGTGGCTGAAAATGCGGCGACTGAAGCCGATTATCCTGCGATGCTTGTCGCCTATGAAGCGCTTGATGATCTCGATCGCCAGTTCGGCGAGAAATTGGTCAACGAGCACGTTGCGTTGGGCGAGCTTTTCCGGACGCTGAAGCCGCAGTACGAGAAGGCCAGACGCGCGGCCGCCGAGGCGGCGGATCGTGTGGCTGACGGGGACTGTGCTGTCGAAGAGACTTCGGCCGCGCCAGCGGTGGTCTCACCGCCGGCTGGCGGCGCTCAACAGGCGGCGCACGATCTGGCGGTACAGGCCGGTGTTGATGACTGGGCCGACTTTGCTGAGCGTTTGCCGGATATGCTCCGGCGGGCAGCTGCCGCTATGCGCCTCGCCTCGCCGGCAAACCCGAGGGCCTATCTGCTCAATCGCGTCGGCTCGTGGATGCGTTTTGACGAGCTCCCGGCAGATACGAGTGGCCGCACCGGAGTATTTCCGCCCGCCGATAGCATCGTCGCGTTAAAAGCAAAAGTGATGGCCGGTCAGCAGGCCGATGTCGTGAATTTGGCCGAAGAGATCGCCTGGACGGGACCGTTCTGGCTCGACGCTCACCGGCATGCTGCCGAGGCGCTGGAGCAAATGGGGCCGTCATTTGAAACGGCCGCCACGGTGGTACGCGGAGCGGTGACCATGCTGGTTACACGCTATCCGCGGATCTTGCAGTTTCATTTCAACAACGGCAGGCCGTTTGCAGATGACGAAACGCGTGCCTGGGCCGCCGCGGTGATAGACGCGACGACGAGCCCTGATCTCGCGGAGGAAGCAGTCGCTGACGCATACAAGCTCATCGACGGCGGGCAGCCGCAGGCGGCGCTGGAGAGGCTGTCGCGAGCGCTGGATGGCGCGACCGGCGAACGTGCGCGTTTCGTCGGCCAGCTTGCGCAAGCACGCTTCTGCATCGAGACCGGATTCGTCACGACTGCCGTCCCGCTGCTAGAGCACATCGAAGGGGTTGTCGCTAAGCGCGACCTGGAAAGCTGGGAGCCTGCGCTTGCGCTTGAGGCTGCTGAACTGCGCTTCCGCGCAATGACCCATTCCGAGTCGCAACAGATGATCGACGAGCCTCGCCGTCGCCTCGCGCTGGAGCAGATCCGAACTCGAGCAGCACGGATCGACATCGCACGGGCGAGCCGCCTCGGTCGCGGCTGAGTTCGTCGAAGCCAAGGGCTAACGGGAGCTGGTATGGCACAGGAAAGCTCGGTCGCTCCGAAGGAGCGCGTTAATATCCGCTTCAAGCCGGCAACCGGCAACCTCAAGGAGGATGTCGAGTTGCCGCTCAAGGTAATGGTCTTGGGCGACTTCACCGGACGGGTCGATAACTGTCCCATTGAGGACCGAGAACTCGTCGATATCAACAAGGAAAACTTTAACGAGATCGTCAAAGGTAAGCAACTGGGCCTTGATATCTTGGCTGAGAACAAGCTCGACGAATCGCCTGAGGCCGGCAAGCTGTCTGTAACGCTAAAGTTTGAGAGCCTGAAGGATTTCGAGCCAGAGCATGTCGCGCAGCAAATTTCAGAAGTTCGAGCGTTGACCGAATTGCGGGCGGCCCTGATCGCTTTGAAAAGCCCGCTTGGCAACCTACCTAACTTCCGCAAAGCCATCCAGAACTTGCTCGAAGACGACGGTGCGCGGCCGCAGCTCGTCAGCGAGCTCACCAGTAAGCCGGAGTGAGCGGTATGAGTGGCGGTGTTATGGCCGATGCAAGCGCACAGCAACCACCCGAAGTTGCCACCACGACTACTGAGCTTTCGCTGCTTGATCAGGTTCTCGTCGAAACCAAAATCACACCCCGCGACGACGGGTACGACCTCGCCCGCCGGGGTGTCGCGGCTTTCCTTGCCGAGCTCGTCAAACCGGGGCGGGCCGATGGGATGGTCAACAACGCGCTCATCGATCAGATGATCGCGGAGATCGATCGCAAGATCTCGGCTCAGCTCGACGCCGTGCTGCATACCGATGAGTTCCAAAGGCTCGAGTCAGCTTGGCGCGGCCTCAAGTTCTTGGTCGACCGAACCGATTTCCGTCAGAACATCAAGGTAGAACTTCTCAGCGTCAGCAAGGATGAACTGCTCACCGATTTCGAAGACAGCCCGGAGATCGTCAAGTCCGGTCTGTATAAGCTCGTCTACTCAGCCGAGTTTGGCCAGTTTGGCGGCCAGCCCGTCGCAGCCATGATATCGGCCTATGAATTTGGCAGTTCGAGCCAAGACGTTAAGCTCATGCGGTATATGAGCGCGGTGGGCGCTATGTCGCATTCGCCTGTCATCGCCTCAGCAGGGGCTGAGATGTTCGGCGTCGAAAGACATGAGGAGATCGCCAATCTTAAGGACCTGCAATCGATTTTCGAGGGGCCGAAATATGCCAAGTGGAACTCATTCCGCGAAAGCGAGGACGCTCGCTATTTCGGCTTGACGCTACCGCGTTTCCTGCTGCGCTTGCCTTATGGACCCGAGACGATTCCAGTAAAGAGTTTCAATTATCAGGAAGCTTCGTATGGCGAAACTGACAATTATCTGTGGGGTAACGGCGCCTTTGCTTTCGCAACCCGCCTGACCGAAAGCTTCGCCAAGTATCGCTGGTGCCCAAACATCATCGGCCCACAGTCAGGTGGGGCGGTGGAAGACCTCAATCTGCACACCTATGAGTCGATGGGGCAGTTGCAAAGTAAAGTACCTACGGAAGTCCTCATCTCGGATCGGCGCGAGTTCGAGCTCGCTGAACAGGGCTTCATTGCATTGACCATGCGCAAGGGCTCGGACAACGCTGCTTTCTTCTCGGCCAATTCCGTGCAGAAGCCCAAGTATTTCGGCAACTCCCAAGAAGGGAAGGAAGCCGAGCTCAACTACAAGCTTGGTACCCAGTTGCCCTATATGTTCATAATCAATCGCTTTGCACACTATATCAAGGTGCTGCAGCGTGAAAACATCGGCTCGTGGAAGAGCAGGGAAGAGCTGCAGAGCGAGCTCAACAACTGGATGCGCCAGTATGTTTCCGATCAGCAGAATCCGTCGGCAGACGTACGCTCGCGCCGTCCGTTGCGCAAGGCGGAGATCACCGTTGAAGATGTGGAAGGTGAACCGGGCTGGTATCGCGTCGGCATATCCGTCGTCCCACACTTGAAGTACATGGGCGCGGATTTTGCTTTGACGCTGAAGGGCAGGCTCGACAAGCAATAAAGGCGTGGGCAGGGGATGTTCGACCGCAGTCTTGTTGAGCGCTTGGAAGAAGCAGCCGTGACTATGGTCCCGCCGCAGAATCATTTTTCGTTCGACCGCCTCCAAGCGAGTATCCTGGAAAACCTGCGCCGGATCTTGAACTCGCGCCAGGGCTGTTGTGAGACGCGGCCCGACTACGGCATGCCCGATCTAAACGAAGCGATCGGGCAGGGCGTCGATGCGGTTCGCGCGGTCGCTCGTATGCTCAAGCAGGAGATCGAGAAGTTTGAACCCCGATTGGGGAATGTTTCGATCCGCTTTGATGCCGATCCCGACAAGCCGTTACAGCTGACGTTCCACGTAACCGGAATGGTGCACTATAACGACCAGGTCGAGCATGTCTCGTTCGATACAATCCTGAACGACGACAGGCGCGTCCTTTTGAGGCGCTGAAGCGGTGGCCCTCAATCCGTATTACGAAGATGAACTGTCCTATTTGCGCGAGCTTGGCCGCGACTTCGCGGAGGCCAATCCGGAGCTCGCTCCCTTTCTCGGGCGGAATGCGACCGATCCGGACGTAGAGCGGCTCTTGGAAGGCTTCGCCTTCCTCGTGGCGCGGCTACGACAGAAGCTCGACGACGAGTTCCCAGAACTCGTCCATGACCTGTTGCGGATGGTATGGCCACAATATCTCCAATCCCTTCCGCCCATCACGACGCTGGCGTTTGCCGTGAAGCCATCAGCGAGCGCCGTTAGCGTGAACGTTCCTGCCGGCACAAGCATTCGCTCGCGTCCGATTGAGGGAACCAGTTGCGCGTTTGTCACCTGCTATCCAATTGACGTGCTCCCGCTGAAGATCAATGACGTCGAGCTTGAGAACCGGACGAGTTCGGCTCGCCTTACTCTGGCTATCAAGGCAATCGGGCGGCAAAACCTGTCATGTCTTCGGAAAAACCGGCTCCGGCTCTTCTTTTCGACTGAGCGAGAGCCGCAGGTAGGCCGCTGTCTATTGACTTGGCTGTGCCGTCACGTCACGGGAGCGACGGTCACCGTCGGGGATCAACAGGTCGTCGCCAGCATTGGGCCAACACAAATCGCGCCAGTCGGTTTTGGCGATGACGAGGCGGTTTTGCCTTGGCCATCGAACGCCTTCTCAGGATTCCGGATCATTCAAGAATATCTGACTTATCCCTCGAAATTTCTATATCTCGAATTGTCCGGTCTCGATCCGGCCGGGACGACCCAGACGGAGAGCGAGTGCAAGATCAGTATTGAGTTTCATCGTCCCTTCCCCGCGCAATTGCGCTTAAGCAAGGATCAGATTCGCTTGAATTGCACGCCAGCCATCAATGTCTTCGCTCACGAGGCATCGCCGATCCGCCTGGAGCAGAAGAAGACCGAATACCGCGTGCTTTCCTCGGGGGGACCGAATTTTAGCATCCGTTCTGTCGATCGCGTGACCGGCCACATGCAAGGACATCCCGAACGCATTGAGTTCGAGCCATTCGATCTGCTGCGCCACGATCTGCCCGGGGCCGGTCACAGCAGGGCTTACTTTCGCCGGCGCATTCGCCCAGCAGTGATTGGCCGGGGCATCGATCACTATGTGAGTTTCGTTGATCGGCTCGACGTCTCCCAGCACCCGCCGATCGATGTCGTCTCGCTTCGGTTGACCTGTTCCAACGGCCCCATCGCCGAGCGGCTGCCGGTTGGTGCGGTGGATCAGCCTTCCTCCGACACGCCTCGCTCGGTCACCTTCTCCAATATTACCGCCGTCGTTGCAGAGGTGCCACCACCCATCAGTGATGGCCTGTTGCGCCGCCTGACGGCTAATCTGGCGCGCAATTACGGACCCATGGTCAATATAGATGCGTTGCGGACCGTTATTTCCAGCTACGATTTCCGTGCGGTGTACGACCGTCAGGCGCGCCGTCGCCTGGAGCTGTTACTCGAGGGCCTCGACCGGTTCGTGACCACCGATACCGATCATGTGGTGCGCGGTGCCCCGATCCGGATGCGCAACATCGAATTGGCCGTGGCTGACAGCAAGATCGGCAGTGAGGGCGAATTGTTCCTATTGGGCTCGGTACTCGACTGCTTCCTCGCCGCTTTCGCCAGCATCAACATGCTGCACCGGTTTTCGATCCATGGCACGGAGAGCAACGCGCACTACACATGGCCAGCGAGAATCGGACAGATCACGCCGTTCTAACCGCGCCCGACGATGTCAAGGAGCTCGCGACTTACGAAGTTTTCTCTCTCGCAGCCCTTCTTGAACGGCGCTTCAGCGAAGCTCCGTCAATCGGATCCACCGACGATCCCGGGCGCGAGGCCGTGCGCTTCCGCGCGGCGCCAATGCTCGGCTTTCCCGCCGAAGAGATCGCCGAAATCAGGCAAGTCAAGGCCGGCAAGCGGCTGGAGGTGTTTGTCAATTTCCTGGGGCTACACGGCCCATCCTCGCCGTTGCCCCCCTTTTTTACCGAACGTGTCATGCATGGGGACGACACTGGAGCGCTCGGCCAGTTTTTCGACTTTTTCAATCACCGTCTGATTAGCCTACTGCTGCGAATTTGGAGGTACTATCGCCACCATTTGCGGTTCGAAGAGGGAGCAACAGATGCGATCTCGCTGCTGGTCGGTGCGCTTTTTGGGCTCATGCCCACGGAAAACACAGCTGATGAACGGGAATGGCGGGCCCGGTTGCTGCCTCATGCAGGTAAGCTTGCCCTGTACAGCCGATCGGCACAGCTCGTAGGCGGCGTCATTTCCAGCCACTTGGGCGTTCCGGCCCAGATTGAAGAATTCATCTGGCGCGAAATCGATATTCCGCCGGAGGCGCAGTGGCGTCTAGGTAGTCCCGGTATTCAGCTCGGCTTTGATACCCTTGCTGGCGAAACGATGCCGGACATCATGGGCAAATTTCGGCTTCGCCTCGGTCCGCTCAGCAAGCAGCAGTTTTTGTCGCTGCTGCCCGCTCGCGAGGCGCACGCTATCCTTTGCCGTCTTATGAACCCGATCTTGCGCGAGCCGCTGGCCTGGGATCTCAAGCTGGAACTGGCAGCGGGAGAGATGCCGGAATGGGTCCTGGGTGAAGGAGAATTGGGCTGGACGACGTTGATAGAACCACTTGAGGCGATAGAAAGCTCGGTTCTGCTGTGATTGCCATCGCAAGTTCATTCGGCAGGTTCGATTAAGTCCGGCGCGCGCTTCTGGCGGGCCTTCGTCTTTGACACCTTGAAAGGACTAACCCAGAGGATAGGCCCGCGGGCATCCAGCGGCCGCCGAAGTGGCCTTTGCCGAGCCCGCAGGGATCGGCGACGCTGGCGATGAAGTGGAGGGTGTCATATCGGAGCAGCCGCAGGTTGACCCTTGTCTAGTATCTGACAGCCATAGCGCCTCTGTCACGTTCAGAACACCGGCCGCGATTTGCAGCGTCTCGGCTTTCAAGGACCAATCAGTAGTTTGGAGCGCGAGAGCCGTTGGCACGGCGGTTGCTAGCAGGATGTCGCAAGATTGAGGGACTTTAAGTGCAGGCTGACACGCGGGACGAACGATGATCTTCTTCTCCTGCACCAGTGTGACTCGCTTTTGAGAGGGAAGTCAGTGCGTGCCTCACCGTGCCCGAGAGCGCACAAAAAGCGAATATGCGCGCGAAACAGTCGACCGACCTCACAACATGGAAGGAGGTAGCTACGTTAGCGCCTCGCACAAGTCTGGTCCGGCGGCGCATACGCAGGCGCTGAAAAGCGAAGTCGAACAAGGCATGGGATGCATCTCATACTCGGAATTATCGGAGAGAACGCGCAAGCCCTGGGCCGAAACGCAATGCATACGTTCGGACCGGAAGGTGGCGTTATCGGGCGGGGACTTGGCTGCAGCTGGCAGCTTCCGGATCCAACCAATACTCTTTCGGTACGCCATGCGCAGATCGCATTTAACGGTCTCGGATTCTCCATCACGGACACCAGCACTAACGGCGTCTACGTCAATACCATCGACGCGCCGTTGGGACGCGGCAACGCGGCGCCGTTGGCCGATGGCGATACATTATATATGGCAAGCTACATCATCTCGGTGATGATCGAGTACGATCCTGACGAGAAACGTCAGCAGCTCGGGCTAACAGGTTCGAACGCCGTGCGCATCGGTGGCGCAGCGCCGGCCGTGCCGTCGCCTTCAGTCGCGCAGGAGCTGGCCGATGTGCCCCTTACGGCTCCCGGGCTGTTGGGCAGAGATACAGATCTTCCGCTCGATCCGTCAACCGCGATCTCGTCCTCTCATCCAGCTGCGGAAGAGAGGCTACAGGCGGTCGTTTCACCACAAGTGCGCGATCTATTGTGTCTCCTTGAAGACGAGGTTCCCGCCAAGGACGCGGGATCAGCCGAGCCAGATCTGCTCGCAGACTTGCCTCGGATGGCGCAAGTGTCGAGCATGGCCGACACGGAGATGCCGTCCTTGCATGCGCGGCTGCGCGAATCTCCTTCGCATCCGTTGCCACACGCTGCGACCTCATTTGTCGAGCTATTGCATCGACCGCCTACACTACTCAAGGAAAGCTGGACTGCACCGGCGAATGGCCGTCCTGCACCGATTATTCCAGAGGACCTTGACATTGGCGATCTATTGCCGGAAGGGGGCTCATTCAGAGCGCCGCCGCCTGCGCCGGCATTGGAGGCAAATTTGTGCCTCCACGCGCCAAGCACCCCACTTCAGGTCTCGTCCAATCCAATCAGTTCCGCTTCTGCCGATCGTGGACCATTGAGCGCTCCCGATGCATCGGATGTGCGTCCTGGAGAGCGCAGGCTCGATGGGGCGGCGGTCATAAACGCGCAAGCTGCGGGAAGGCCGATCGAGGGTCCGCAGGTGCACGACGCGACGTGCTTTGCAGCGTCGCTTTCTCCCGCGTCATCGCCGGCAGAATCGGATGAACTCCAGGAGTTCTGGAACGCATTGGGGGTCGATCCGGGGCGTCTGCCGTTGGCGCAGCGCCAGGAGGTCCTCGCTGAACTCGGCCGCGCGCTCGCCGAAACGGCCAAGGGTCTGCAATCGACTTTGGCCGCGTGGACCAAGTTCAAGAACGAACTCCACATTGAGGCAGCACGGGGACGCGCTGACGACAACAATGCATTCAAGTTTATGAAGAGCGGTCATAGCGCGCTGCGCGCGGCGCTTGCGAAGGATCATGCTTTACTGCCGCTTTCCCGATCGGTCCGTGATGGGTTCTGCGACATCAAAGCGCATGAGATCGCGGCCATAGCGGCGATGCGAGGGGCGGTCAGCAATGTCTTGACGCATATCAGTCCACAACGGATCGAGAGTGATGGCGCGAATAGAGGTCTCTTCGGCACCCGCATCAACAAGGCCAAGCTGTGGGACCGGTTTGTCGAGCTGCACGCGTCCATGGTCAATGACATTGACCGGACTGCGCGCATCTATATCGCAGAAGAGTTCGCCCGAACCTACAACACGCGGCTCTCGGCACCTGGCTCAAGCGAGCGGAACGCGACATGACGGTACCGCTGACCAAACTTCAGCGGTTGTCTCTCGTTGGCGGAGCATTCCTGGCGGCCGCCGCGGTGGCCAGCTGCTCGATCGATAAGACCTTGAAGACAACGCCACTCAAATTCGTCATCCACAGCGATCCACTCGTCAATCAGAACGCGCGCGGTGAGCCGTCGCCTGTTGTCGTGCGAATTTATGAGCTGAAGTCGACGACTAATTTCGACCGGGCGCAGTTCTTCGAGCTGTTCGACAACGACGCCAAACGCCTCGGGCCCGATCTGGTGGCTAAACGCGAGACTGAACTCAAGCCTGGCGAGAAATACGATTTCGAGCGCAATACGCCTATTGAAACTCGCTATATCGGCGTGATCGCCGGTTTCCGACTGGGTAACGAAGCGCAATGGCGATCAACGACCGAAATCAAACCCGACCGAGACAACACGATTTTGGTGAAATTGACGGCGCATGCGATCAGCGTTGAAGCCAGCCAAAACTGGTGGAAGATCTTCTGATCGCCTCTGTCGCTATCGAGGCGAGGCTCTGAGCAGATCCCGGCTTTTGGAGTTCATAAGGCGACATGGCGATGTCTGGGGCGAGTAAACCGATCTGGTCGGAAGGCATGTTGGTGCGGCCGCAGCACCTGCAGCAATACGACCGCTGGGTCGAGCAACTGCTCGAGAATCGCATCGCCGGTCTGATCGGTCACGGTTGGGGTGTTCGGAGGATCGCCTTCGATCGTGGCTGCCTCGCGCTCGGGCAGGTCGTCCTTACCGAGTTCGAAGGCATTATGCCCGACGGTACTGCGCTTCGCTTGCCTGAGCACGGTCAGCTTCCACCTGGACGAACACCTCCAGCCGCGGCGAAGAACTTGCCGGTCAAGATCGCTGTGGCGCGGCGCCGGCACGCCGGCAATGAACTCTCTCCCGGGGACGTACCTTTGAGCCGTCATCGTCAAGAGGTCCTTCAGGTCCGGAATGCGACTGCGCCTGAGAAGCCTCCCGTCGATATCGATGTTGCAGCGCTGACAACGCATCTTGTGTTCGACGCTGAGGAACAGGGCGAGCTGATTACGATGCCTATTGGTCGAATCCACGAGATCGATTCGGCCGGCGCCATTACGTTGACCAAGACCTACCTCCCGCCGGCCCTCGATATCCATGCGGTCCGACCCCTGATTGCGCTGTTGAACGAGGTCAGGTCGCTGCTTCGGACCCGCGCTGAGGCTCTTGCTGCGCGCGCCGATCCATCCCGCGTGAGGGCAGATGGCGCGGGGCTGATCGATCTTGTCACATTATCCATCGTGAACAGCGCCGAAGCCGTTTTCGACCATTTCGCAGCAACACGCGGGCATCATCCCGAAACCCTCTTTCGCGCGCTGCTCGGCCTCGCGGGACAGCTGTCGAGTTTTGCCCGTGACCGCCGTATACCCGTAGATATGCCTGCCTATTGTCACGAGGATCTCGAACCCGGCTTCACAGCTCTGGTACGTATTCTGCGCGAGCTGTTGTCCGTCGTAATCCAAGGCGCCGCGATCTCACTCCCGCTACAGGATCGCGGTCATGGCATACGGATCGCTATCATTGCTGATCGCGCCATATTTCAGGATGCTCGCTTCGTTCTTATAGCAGTGGCGAGTGTAGCGACCGAGACGCTGCGCATCCAGCTTCCCGCTCAAATGAAGGTAGGCTCGGTCGAGCAGATTCGAGATCTCGTCAATCTTCAGCTTCCGGGCATTCCTGTTCGCGCGCTGCCCGTGGCACCGCGCCAGATACCCTACATCCAGAACGCCGTCTATTTCGAGCTCGATCAATCAGTAGAGCTGTGGCGCACCATGCGGCGCTCGGCGGCCTTTGCTTTCCACGTCAGCGGTGACTACCCGGATCTGCATCTCGAGTTCTGGGCCGTCCGCGGAGAACGTGTGGCTAACCAGGCTGAAACACATGGATGAGCCGACAGTCATTGGACGCAGACCGCTCGGTCCGACCCGTCATATTCAACGCGAGCAATCGACACTTCGCGTTCCGTCCAAGGTCGGCGCAGCAGCCTTCCCCGTCACGCCATCACCAGCACCTGGCGAAGTGCGGATCGCCAACCATGCTGAAATTGTCGCACAAAGTCTGTTAGAGCCAACGGCGCCGGAAGACGCTTTGGTTGCGGCCGCAACACCGATCTTTTTGATTGTCGCACAGCTTCGCATGGTCGAGACCGCAGATATAGCGGCGATGCGTCGTGGAACTGTCGAGCAAATTCGCCGCTTCGAGGAGTGGGCCGTCAAGAACCAGGCCAGTCGCAGCGATGTGAGCGCTGCGCGTTACGTCATCTGCGCGCTGGTCGACGAAGCGGTGATGACCACGCCATGGGGCAGTGAAAGCGCCTGGAGCGACAATAGCCTGCTCAACCAGTTCCACAACGAGACGTGGGGCGGCGAAAAGGTCTTCCAGATCGTCGAGCGCGTCCAGGCCGAGCCCACCAAATACCTCGCACTGCTTAAACTCATCAATCTCTGCTTGCTGATGGGCTTTGAAGGCAAATATCGCGTCATGGATGGAGGGCGCGAGCGGCTTGAAGACCTGCGTTCGGAGGTCCATCGCCTTTTGGGGAAATACACCACCGCGCCGCCGGCAGAACTGTCCGGCGAATGGCGTGGCGTCAAAGCCCGCACCGGGCTGCGCACTTACGGGTCCTTGTGGACCGTTTTCGCCATTGCCGCTTTTGTGATGCTCATCGGCTACATCTTTTTCCGGTGGCGCCTCGGAAACCAAATCGCGGATGTCGAGCAGTTGCTCGAGTCGATCGGCCGTTCATGGCTTTAGGGAGGCGCAGGTGTTCGGCCCACATTTGGCGGCACTCTTCTCGGTTCGAGGCATCATCACGCTCATCTGCTTGCTTGCGATCAGCCTGCTCATCTGGTTCGGCGGTCCTCATCTCGTCGTGTTCGAGCAAGGTCTGCTCGACCAGCCAACTGTTCGCGCCTCAGCGATCGCGAGTCTCGTGCTCGTAGTCTTGCTCGTCACGCTTGCTCGTTACTGGCTGGCGCGCCGCACTAACCGCCGCATCATCAAGTCAATCATGGAGAGCGAAGGCCTGATCGGACCTGCCGGCAATAGCAGCCAGGAGGAAGTCGAATTAATTCGTAGGCGCTTCGAGGATGCACTAAAGGTCCTGCGTGATACGGTATTCGCGGGCAAGCGCGGACCAAGTTATCTGCTCGAACTGCCCTGGTACATCATCATTGGCCCACCGGGCGTGGGCAAAACGACGATTTTGCGCAGCTCTGGGCTCGAGTTTCCGCTCTCCCGGCAGCTTGGAGTCGAGCCGGTCACCGGCATTGGCGGTACACGAAACTGCGACTGGTGGTTCACAGATGAAGCAGTCTTGATCGATATGGCAAGCCGTTACACGACGCAGGACATCGATACCGAGGTCGATCGTGCGGCCTGGCGCGGCTTCCTCGATCTTCTCGTGACACATCGGCGCCGGCGGCCCATCAACGGTATCCTGGTTGCGGTCAGCTTGGCCGATTTTTTGTCGCGGGACGAGCCGGTGAGGCGGCAGCACATCCAGGCCATTCGCTCGCGGATACAGGAGCTGCTGAAGACCTTTCGCATGCGCATTCCGGTTTATGTGCTGGTTACCAAATGCGATATGGTGCCTGGCTTTACAGAATATTTCGACGATCTCGACAATCAAGGCCGTGCCCAAGTCTGGGGCAAGACCTTTCCTCTTGGGCCATGCGATCGTGTCGGCGACGCCGTGGCCTTGGAGATGCAGGAGCTTGCGGAGCGGCTTGAGGCCAGACTGCCCCTTCGCATGCACGACGAACGGGATCTCAGCCGACGGGGACTCATGTATGCGTTTCCGAAGGAGTTCTGGGGTGTCCGGAGCGAAATCGCTAGCTTCCTTGGTGAGGTCTTCCGATCGCGTCGCTTCGATGTAGAGCCGATGCTGCGTGGCGTCTATTTCACCAGCGGCACACAGAAGGGAAAGCCAATCGATCGCGTGATCGATGCGATTGGCCGAAACTTCGGTCTGCACTTGACCCCGCGCGTGCCGACGCTCGAGCAGGGGAGGGGGTTCTTTATCAAGCAGTTGCTGACCGAAGTGATCTTCGCTGAGCAGGGATTAGTCGGCCGAAATTCGAAACTTGAGCGCCGGCTCGCTCTGGTCGATGGCGGTGGGCATATCGTAGCAATGGTGCTAACGGTGGCTGCGTTCATTCTGTGGTATAGCGCCTTCACACGCAACGAGGCGCGTATCGAACAAACCAGAGTGGCCGCGCAGACTACAGAGGCGCGTCTTTTGGAAAACCGCGGCCCGCTCGACCTTAAGGCCATCCTGCCGACACTCAATGCCGCGCGCCGGCTACGTCTAGTGGCTGGGGAAGACGGCTGGTTTGCCTGGCTTGATGATCTCGGCATCTCGGCGCCCCCCGTGCTTGCGCCAGCTGCTCAAGATGTCTACGACCGCATCCTGCTCAATCGCCTGCTGCCGGTTTTCGCCGGCAGGCTCGCCGTCCGCATCGATGCCCTGTTGCGCGCCGGCAACGATGCTTTGCTGGACCAGGTCAAGGAGGTGTTCCGCACCTATCGGATGCTGAGCGATCCGGGCCATTTTGACCGTGGCGAAGTCGAACAGGCGGCGCGCAATGAAATCGCGCGCACATTTGCGCTCGATCCGACGTCGGCTGGCGAACTGAACCAGCATTTTACGCGGCTTATCGAGTTGCTGCCGAAACCCATCAGTGTCGACCAGCAATTCGTGGGAGCGGTGCGGTCCCGGCTAAACAAGCGTCCTATCGTTGAGCAGGTCTATGCCCGCCTCCTACGCGAAGGCGCGCAGAACACGCGCCTGCGGCCGGTCGATTTTATTCGTCTGCTGGGTTCCGGGCAGCTTGAGATCACCCAAATGCGCACCTTCCAAATTGGCCTTCCCGCCATTGACGAGCAGGAACAGGTTTATGCGAATGGTGGTGCCATGATCCCCGGCATCTTCACGCGCGAGGGTTTTCTCAATTTCGTGCTGCCGAACCTTCCGCTCATCGTCCGAGCAGAGCAGAGCGCCGACTGGCTACTCTCCGGCGCCCCGTTCGACACGGCAGATATTCAACCGATCGCCCTCAAAGTCATGGATCGGTATGTTAACGATTATATCCGCGTTTGGACAAATGTCCTGAGCAGTATCCACGTTGTCAAGTTTGACGATTTGCAACGCGGCTCAGCGATCATGCGCGCCTTGGCCGGCTCGGAAAGCACGCTGCAGCAGATCGTTTCTCTAGTGCACGACAATTCGAATCTGCTGCCGTTAGGAGAGCAGACCCCGGTCAAGGCCGGAGATGCAGGCTCTGCCGCCGGCCCTTCCTCGGTCGCCGTCCATCAAGCCGCGGGTGCTCTGTTCCATGCTGCGTTCGGCGATGCGCCTTGGCCGGGAACGCGGATCACCGAAGCGTTCCGGCCTCTGGCCCAACTGGCCACAGGCGGGGCTTCTGCACAACCGACGGGCATGGATCATATCCGTGGTCTCTTCGGCGGCCTCTATGTGGCGATGGCCAACATCGCGACAGCGCCGGATCCGAACCAGGCCGCGTTTCAGCTCGTTCAGCGACGCGCCAGGGATCCGAACAACGATGCTTTCGGTGCCCTGCGCGCCGACTCGGCGCTGCGACCGGAGCCGATCCGCACCATCATGAACGAGATCGCGCTTCAGACATGGAGCACCTTGCTCAAGCGGGCGCATGACCATGTCGATGCGGTTTGGACGCGCGAAGTGGTCCCGGTCTGCCAGGGTATCATTTTCCAGCGCTATCCAGTTTTCGAATTGGCGAGCGAGGACATGACGCTCAAGGACTTCGGCGATTTCTTTCGTCCCGGCGGCATCGTCGATGACTTTTCTCAGAAATACCTTTCGCCGCTGGTCGTCGACCGTTGGACCGGCCTTGCACCGGCGATCATCGACGGTGCAGAGGCACCAATCCGCGCGGATGCATTGATACAATTTCAGCGCGCGCGGGAGATCCGCAATGCGTTTTTCAGCAGCCCTGGTTCGGCACCGGCAGTGAAGTTCAGCATCAAGCCAGTCTATCTCAGCCCCAAACTGATGGGCGCGACGTTTGTCCTGGACGGCAAGGAAATCGCCGATCGTCACGAGGCGCCGCGTGCCTACGAGCTCGAATGGCCGACCCGAACCGAGGCAAGTATTGCCGCCATTACGCTCACCGCGGCGGACAAAACCGAGGAGAGGATCGAACGGTCAGGCCCTTGGGCACTGTTCCGGCTGCTCGACGCGTCACAACTGGCCTCAGGTGGCGCTTCGGATCGGTTTGCCATGACAATCGGTAAGCCGGACGGGACCAACGTGACCTACGAACTGCGCGCAGCAAGTGTCAGCAATCCGTTCAGCCTGAGCGTCCTTCGCTCGTTCCGGTGCCCAGATAGCCTATGACCAGCGGGCGTCGGAGTTCTCTTTTGTATCTGCGGGAGGATTCTGGCCGTTGGTGCCTCGTCGGGTCAAGGCATCAGCGGCTCAACGAGCCGTTGGCGGCATCGCGTCTGGCGCAAGGCGATCCCTGGCCGTCGGGCTACTGCTCGCCATTGCGATTTAGAACCGATACCGCGACCTCGGCGTTCTGCCTGTTCGGAGACGGCGGACGTGGAATAACCGGTGATGTCCGGGCGATCAGCTCAAGCGAGAATGCACTTTGAACCCATCTTCAGTGGGCTCGGTCGCGCCCGTGGGATACATACTCGGCGGCCGTTTCGACCTGGTGGAGGTGATCGGCGTCGGCGGCATCAGCACCGTTTATCGCGCGACAGATCGGATTGGTCTGTGGGCGCGCGAACCAAACCCCGAGGTGGCAGTGAAGGTTATCCGACCGCATCCGAGGATGCGCCAGGAATTGATCGGGCTGCTGCATCGCGAGGCGCGTCTTTTGCGTATGGTCGTGCACCGGAATTTGGTGCGTATTTATGATTCCGATTACGACGGCAAGTACCATTACCTAGTCATGGAGTTTCTTAAGGGCCGGTCGCTGGCGCAGATCCTGATTGAAAATCAGGGACGTCCGCTCTCACCCGCTGTTTCCCTTCGTATCATCCGCGCTGCGGGGCAGGGGCTCGCCCATATACACCGTTTCGGACTTGTCCATGGCGACCTGAAACCGGGCAACATCTTTATGACGTCAGACGGCGCAATCAAGATTCTGGACTTTGGGGCTGTGCTGACGCTTGAGGCTGCGCCGCTAACCGAAAGGGGTGCGGAGCCACCCGATCAGATCGCTCTCATGACCCCGGCCTATGCTTCGCCGGAGATGCTGATGGGTGAGCCGCGCGCGGAAAGCGATGATGTCTATTCTCTCGCTGTGGTCGCCTATCTGGTCTTGACCGGCATGCATCCATATGCGCATCGGCCGGCCGATGAGGCGCTCTACGATAATCTGACACCGGCACCGCCTTCGACCATTTCCACAGCGCAATGGCGGGCACTCGCCTCCGGTCTTGCCCTGAACCGCCGTGACCGCATCCAGACGGTCAGTGAGTTTGTTCAGAGTCTCACCCGACCGCCTTGGTTTTACCGCTTGTGGGGCGGTGCTCGCCATGCGGCTGTCGTAAAGCGTGTAAGGAAATAAGATACTATTTGAACATTCCCATGCTTGGGAATTGCGGCACACGCTTGCCGTTACGTTAGTTCGCTCCGGGGCAACTGAGAAAAGCTGCTTGGCTCTGCGGACGTTTTCGACGTGGTATGGTACCGATGACCGACTACAATCTCAGCATGAGTCTGGACATTCTCAGTCAGCCAGAGCTCAAGCTCGACGTGCAAGGCTTCGAAGGCACAGAGTGCATTTCCCTGCCGTTCAGCTACTTGGTTTATGCCACGTCATCGAGCGATGCTGATATCGGCTCAATGATTGGTGAACGCGCCAGGCTGACGGTCAAAACCGCATGCGGGCGATGGATTGCATCGGGCCTCTGCGCCCAGGTAGAAGAACTGGACCCGACGGTAACTGACCTGCGGGTGCTTCAGTTTGTTCTACGCCCGCGCTTCTCGGTTACCGAACTATCCATAACGAGCCGCGTTTATGGCCCTGGCCAACCAGTCAGCGTGGATGACATCGTCAAAGAAGAGCTGAACAGGGCAGCCATTAGCATTCCGGCCGAGTACAATCTGGATAGCTATCCAAAGCGAAATTATGTCGCGCAGTACAATGAAAGTGATTTCAATTTCATCTCGCGTCTTTGCGAACGGAACGGAATTTTCTATTTTTTCAAACAGGAAGACGACGGTGAGACAGTTGTCTTTGGCGACAAGAACCTGGCATTTCCCAAGATCAAATTCGGTAGCGGCGCGGCTATCCTCTATTCGCACCAACGCGACCGCAGCGCGTCGCGCCGCGTCGACGAAAGCGCAGTTCTGTCTTTCCGGCAACGCTGCGTTCTCTCGACAAAGACGATCGGGCTCCGCGATTACAACGAAACGGTGCCGTCCGTCATATCCGCCGATAAAGAGGTCGGACAAGGCAATGGTTATTTGGGAAAAGCCGAACGGTTCGGCGGACATTTTGCTTCCGAAGGAGAAGCGATCACGCTCGCCAAGATCCGTGCGGAGCAAATCGGCGCCAGTCAGACGATGTACATCGCCCATAGCGATGCGCCGCAGCTTCGCGCAGGGGCCATTTTCGAACTCCAGGGCCATCCACGGTTCGATGGCGAATATCTCGTCGTCGCCGCGGATCACTCGGCCTATAGGCCGGCTCCGACCGGGTTCAACGCCTTGCCCCGGAACAGGCGGGCCTACTACAACATGGTCCACTGTATCCGGTCGGACGTACCTTACCGTCCTGTCGCGATGACGCCTGTGCCACCGGGCGTCGGCCTCTACAGTGCCAGGATCGACGGAGAAGCATGGAACGAGCGGGCGGAAATCGACGAACAGGGCCGCTACAAGCTGCAATTTACGTTCGCCGACGAAGCAGCGCCAAAAGGACGTGGTAGCGACTACGTGAGGAAGCTCGAGCCTTATGTTGGCCCGAGTGAAACCGGGCTCCATTTTCCCCTGGTCGCCGGGACGGAAGTTTTGGTTGGCTACATGAACGGCGATATTGACCGGCCGGTGGTGGTCGGCGCGGTGCACAATCCCGACATGAAGGGCGTAGTGACCTCCGAAACGCACCTGTTCAATCGCATCAAGTCGCAATCTGGTGCCTTTTTCGAGATCTACGATGGGCCTGCCTGAGTTGCTCAACTCCTAGCGCTTTATGACCGTCTGGCGACCCGCGACCCGCGAGATCGACCCGTTGGTGGAAGCGGTCGCCAATGCAGCGCGCGCAACCATCCTGCCAACACCGATGATTAACGTGCCGCCGCCATCGTCCGATGGCATACGTTCGCTATCGCTTCGCGACGGACGTGAATTACGTCTGCGGCTATCTACGCAGCATCTGGAACAGCGACAACGCGGCCCTCGTACCGTGGTCGTCTACACAATATCTGGCAATGCCGTCGTTGACAATCGCATCGGCTACCGAGTGTCGGGGCAGGCTGTGCTCGACCTTGCCACACGTGCGTTTCTGGACGTCGAGTGCCAGCTGGAGTCAGTAGGCGGCTCTGTTATGCCGTGAAAGATCGCTGGACTTGCGCAGACGACTTCCCTTGACGGGGCTGTGCGCGGACATCTGCCAGCGTTGTTTGACCCATCATATCCAGTCCGGCGGTTAAAACGATCCCTTTGCCGACGCCGTTTGGCACGGATGTTGCGATGTGCGCCATATCAGCTCGGTCGGGAGCATGCCAGACATTGGAGACGAAAAGTGTCGCTTGAGGCTTATATAACGATCAAAGGCAAGAAGCAGGGCGACATCTCCCAAGATGCGTCCAAGCCGGATAGCATCGGGCAGGTTGCCAAGAGCGACTCCGACAACCAGTCAAAGATCACCGTTGTTGCGTTCAGCAGTGGAATCATTGTTCCGCGCGATATGACGAGCGGTGTCGCCACCGGCACGCGCAATCATCAGCCGGTGGTCTTTACCAAGTTTTTCGATCGCGCCTCGCCGCTGCTCTGGCAGGCACTGGCAACCAACGAGGTGCTTGAAGAGGTCGTGTGCGAGTTCTACCGCGCCGATCCAGCGGGGATGCCGAAGCCGCAAAACTTCTTCAAAACGACCTGGAAGGACGCGACCTTGATCGAAGGCAAGGCCTTTGTGCCACTGACGATCAACCCGCAGAATAACTTCTTCCAGAACATGGAGGATTGGTCGTTCACCTACAAAGAAGTGAAATGGGAGCACATTCCCGGCAGTACGACAGGCGAAGACAAGTGGTGAACGGCTTCAGCCCAGCGCCGCTCTGCGGCGGTGATAGCTGTCCCAGCTCGGCTTCGGGCTCCGCCCTTTTGGGGGCGCCTTGCCCGTGCCAGGGCTGAGGACGGTAAAAGACGAGCGGCGACGGTTGCGGTCGAGCTCAAGTTGTTGGTCGCGCGACCTTAACGTTTGTAGCCAGGGGTAGCGTCGCTTCGGGGCTTTTGCGTTTCGTGCGGCAAGTGATTTCGAACTGGTCGTGCAGCACGCATGGCAAGCCTCGACGGGCGATTTCATCAATGCCGACGAACACGCCTCGTTCGTTTACGGCCATCTGCATTCTCTTCAATCCAGACTGACCGGTTTTGATTGAGGTTAGCTCAGTTCCGTTTTCGGCAGTTGATGCGGCTAGCGCCGAACTGAAACTGTTCGCGCGCGAACGACAGCTGACCGTGTGCTGCTTCTGACGTTGTGCAAGGCATGTCGGAGTTAGAACACCGGAGACCGGTTGTCGGGTGCGAACCTTCAAGCTTGAGAATTTGCGTTGATTCCGTTGGCGCGGCGCTTGCCTTTGAGATCTCCAACAGGGGTAGGGTGCGGAGTACATTCTGGCTCGGAGATGAACTATGACGGATAGTCCGCCACACAAAAAGCAAAGGCATGGCTCGCAAGACAGGCCCTCTGACCAACATGAGACGCTCGACTTCGACATCGACGAGGCACTTATTTCCCGCTTCGAAACGGAAGCCAAAAGGAGTGACCTCACCGGGAATTACGTGCGATGGACGGCAAACGCGGCGAGGTTTAGCGGATGGCTTCGCAAGTCCGGAAGGCCGCCAATGGCCAATTGGCTTAACCAACTGAATGCCGATGTGCAGGCCTATACAAGGGAGCTACGACTTTTTGAGGAGGAGGTCCTTACGCTCGAAAGAGCGCTGACGCGCCTTCGAGAGGTCGTTGCTGGAACACCGATGGGTCGCCGCACCGCCAAGTCCGGCGATCATCTCAAAGCAAAGTGTGCCGAGGACGAGAGCCTTATTTCGTACTTGAGGAGGAGGGCACCCTCGCCTCTGCAGCCGACCACTGTCAGCGATTACGCGTCGGTTCTTCGCGGGTTCAGTGATTGGCTCCAAGAGCGCAAAATGGAGCCAATGGCTGGCCGCCTTCACGACGATGCGTTGACGCAGGATGTGAAAGAGTACAGGGCTTATGCCCCCAAGATTATGTCCGCGTTGAGGTATCTTCGAGAGGCATACCGCGAACGCGAGGACCCGAGCGCCGGGGCACGCACTCAGCAGCACGTCACTACGGCGTCGTATGCGCCCGCGACGTCAGAGCCGCGTGAGGATTGTCAAGGTGCGCCTGTGGCGGATGTCTTTGGGCCATTGTCGGCTGCGAGGCCTGGGGAGTCGGCCTCCGGGTACGGCGGTTCGGCGGTGCCCCGTGTGTCGCCCGAGGTCGCGGTGTCGCCAGAGGCCTTCGTCTTGAGGGAGGAGGACTATGAACTGGTGAGGCCATTTCTGGAAAGCATGGCAACCCCTTCACAGCATGGCGTATCGCCGGAATCTGGCGGACGCGTTGATGTTGCGGTGCCGCCGTGGCCTCCCCCCGCCGGACCATCGTCATCTGCCGCTGCTTCGGAGGCGTCCTCGAGCTTCGGCGGTCGCCGGCTAGTTGAGGATTTCGGACATATCGTCGGTTTGGGCTGGCAGCACGGTACCCAAACGGCCCCGGGCGTGCTGATCCGCGCACTTGATAGAGACAGGCTCCTGCCGAGGCCATTCCAGCCGACAAATTTCTGCATCCACGGTCTGCCCAATACCGCGCACTGGGCAGGAAGACGCGAGGTGGTGACACCAACTAATCCGCTAGGTATTGAAATTATTCTGATTCCGCAGCCTGAACACCACGGATCAGTGCAGGAGCGCCTCGAACCGGTCCCGCGATCTGTGGGAGCGGCATCGTCCGCAGCTAGGGCATCGTCTTCCGCGCACGGCGGTTTGGCAGCGCAGCACGACCTGCCAGACTTCGGATACGCCGTTGCGTTGGATTTTCAGGATGGTGACCAACTCGTTCCCGATGGTCTCTATACTGAACTGCGCCAATGGCAACTCGTGCCGAACGATTCTGCGTCAACGACAAGGCTTGCCATCAGGGGCCAGCTCTACACAGCGCAGTGGATTGGCGACGACCTATATCTTCTCCATCACCCCCGTCTCTGAGCAGCGCAACTGGCGGCAATCTATGGGTTCGCGAGTTCAGCGTTGACAGGCTCTGCAGCCCGGTTAGCTGAAGGGCCTGGCCGCCCTGCCAATGGACTTTCGGCGGGTCTCTGACGGCGCAAAGAGTCTCAAGCCGAAGGAGCTATCCCGTATTTATAAACAGACTCGAGATTGCCTGGACGCTGGCCGGGTCGAATAATCCAAACGTGCTAGGTGCCAACGCCGGATGCCAACTCCTCAAGCAAAGCATTGCGACTTGAGTCCACTACCAGCCATGGCAGTTGATGGAGAGATGCACACGTGGCAACCGTGGTCGGCACACCGGCACGAAAGCCAAATTCAACACCGGCTCAGAAAGAATGAAAATTCCCGCTGAGCAGGTCGCCCTCATTGCGCTGATTTCGTCGCGTCCTCTTTCCCGTTCCACCCGGACAGCCTGACTCGAGCCCATCGCTGATCACCAAGGGGAACTGATGTCTAGGATTTTGGCTGTTGGGACGGCGTTACCGCCATTTCGCCTCTCGCAGAGCGAGGCCAAGAGACTAGCTGGCCGACACTTCCGATCTAAGACCGATACGCTGGGAAAATATCTCACAGTCTTCGATCATACGCTTGTCGATGAGCGGTTCGTGTGCGTCACGCCCGAATGGTTTCTGAGCGAGCATCGCATAGGTGATACAAACGAAGCATATCTGGCGTGGGCCAAAGAGCTCGCATGTGAAGCGACCGCTCGCTGTCTCGAACGTGCAGACGTAAAGCCAGAAGAGGTCGATCGGATCGTATTCGTTTCTACGACAGGGATAGCAACCCCTAGCATCGACGTGGATCTGATCTCAAAATTGGGTTTGCGAAGAGATGTGAAACGGACGCCGGTCTTTGGCCTGGGATGTGCGGGTGGGGCATCGGGAATCGGTTTGGCAGGAGCAATTTGTCGGGCAACAAAGGAACGTATTCTAGTCGTTACGGTAGAGCTGACGTCGCTGACGTTTCAGCCGAATGATCTCACCCCTAAGAACGTAGTCGCTACGAGCCTTTTTGGTGATGGCGCTGCCACGCTTCTCGTCGCCCCAGCTGAAAGCTGTGCAGGCAAATTGGAAATCGTCAAAAGCAGCAGTCTGCTTTACCCTGACTCGACTTCTCAAATGGGCTGGCAGTTCGGCGATTCTGGATTTGAGATCGTCGTCTCAGAGCGGATACCATCAACGGTGCGGGAACTGATGCCGCATGCGCTGGCATCGTTGCTAGCGGAGGATAAAATTCATCTTAGTCAGGTGAAGAGCTTGGTCTTCCATCCGGGCGGAAGAAAAATATTGGAGGTTTTCGAGCAAGCCCTTGGGAGGCCATCCAAGGACTTCTTTTCCAGCTACGAAACTCTTCGACGTTATGGAAACATGTCCAGCGCAACTGTATTGTTCGTGCTAGACTACGTGCTTGGGCACGAGCCCCAGGCTTCAGGATCGTACGGGATCTTGGCTGCGTTCGGACCAGGATTCTCGGCTGAAATGTCGCTGTTGAAATGGACATAAGCGACGGTGTTACGCGCCAATCGGATCAGCCTTTTAAGTGCGGAGCGCAAGCGCTGAATCAGAGCTTTCAGCGCGTTTTGCCTTGAGCCGGAAATCATTGCGCTCCGTGCCTAGTCCGGAACCATCGTGTCAACTGCACAGCGAAAGTTGTTAACTTGATTATTTCCGCCACCATGCAGCTTGTCCGCGCGATCCTACTTTCAATCGCGCCTCCCCCACACGACCTGTGCGTATCATGACGAATGACGGGGCGGCCTCCAACACAACGAGTGGAGAGAGGCGTTTGTAGGCTCGTCTGGCTAGGCAACTACAAGAATTCGCAGGTGACGGAAAGTCGGCTACGCAGCTTATCTCGAACATCGACGGGAGCGGAACATGTTACACCGACCGCATGAACGGCCCTTTGACGTGCGGGACCGGCGGATAATGGTTTCGTTGGGTCCGCTGACTCAACGTCGATATTGTGTCTATCGGTGCCCGTTTTGCTATGTCGAGGCCGGCTTCCTGAAGTACGCTGCCCTGAAGATCCCCGAGATCATCGAATGGATCAAGTCGGTTCGTGAGCCGTACGATATTATCTACATAAGCGGCGACACCGATTCGTTTTGCCCTCCGCGAGCGGAGATGGGACTAGCTTTGCTTCGAGCTCTTCTCCAATTCGGCGTCGATCTCCTCTTTACGACCCGGGCTTCCTTCAATGAGGACCATCTGCGCGAACTAAAAGACATAAGTGACCGCTGCAGATCGAAAGGCCGGCGAGTCTTCGGCTACGTGAGTGTTGCACAGCTTCATCATCCGCATCTTGAACCGCGTCCTATCCCATCTCCATATGAACGGATTGCGCAATTGGGCCGCTTCAAAGCCAACGGACTTATTAGCGTACTGGCTCTGCGCCCATTTCTTCCAAACGTACCGGTCGAGGAGTACCTCGAGATAGTCAAGCTCGTGCAAACACGTGCGGACATTGTTGTTGGAGAAGTCTGGTACGCGGACCAAGCCGGGAAGCTGGATAAACGCGTGTTCCGGGACGCGTCTGCAAACTATCCCTTCACACTGAAAAAGATGGACTTTGACGAAAACGAAAAGGTTTGGAAGGTGTTTGAAGCTAAAGAGGTTGAAGCGAGCGTGTCACAATTGTGCGCCGACCTGAACCTTCCATTCTTCATGCGCAGTAGGCCGGCGATCGAATGGGCTCGCCGCAGTCTCGCGAAATAGTTTTCCTAGTTGGGCAACTTGGTAGGTTATGGAAGACAGTTGCTTTATTTCTTGCTTGCCAGTTGTCGTGCAGGAAGAGCACTGCTTTGCCCGCCTTCGAAACAGCGGCAAAGATAGCCCGCTTGTCGGCCTAGAGCGTATTCAGCCTATGCGCCTGTACCGCGCATGGCCGGCACACAGCTCGGCGCTCAAACCGTAACCGGCGGTCACCATTTGTGTCTTGTAGACAGCAATCCGCAAACGCGTAACTCCGACCTGAGAGCCGACGCGACAGTCTGGTCCGGCAGAAGGCTCGCTAACGGGCTCTCACTCATCACTGCCGAGATTGGCGCCAGGTAACGACCGGCGCTTTTGCTGAGTGCCAGCTAATCACGCGCTCGCTCAGCAGAAGGAGGTCAAGTTAAAGACATTCGCTTTGGAGTGCGGATCCGGCAGCTAGAGCACGATGGGGAAAAATGTGGCGTGGTTTTTTGAAAAGATCATGCTCAAACAGTAACCGAAAGCGCGAAGACGATTCCTCCTAATCTCATCGCGCTTTAGATTAGGTGCGAGGTTGGGGCAGTTCGAAAGCAGGCGATCGTGTGGGCTCAAACCCAGACGTTAGATTCTCGGGCATCCGCGCAAGCCGTTCAATCGATGGCGGCCGCGTGCAGTAGCGCGGCGAGCCGGCGCCGACCTTCGTCGATCGCTCCCGACCAATTCCCGAGCCCTTCCTGCATAACGACTTCGAACGATGGGTACCAGAGCGGCTTTCCGTTGTCCTGGGCCCAGTACCAAGGATAGCCGTTTGGCACGAAGACGACGCCGGGAATCCCGAGCGCCCCCGCAATATGCACCGCGAAGCTGTCGGGGCCGACCACCGCGTCGAGATTAGCGATCGCTGCGATTAATTCGGCTGGGCTGTCAACGTGCGCACCAGCATCGATGGGGCCACACCATCGCTTCATGTCGTGCCGTTGCGCGTCGGTCATCAAACTGACCGGCGTGATTGGGGCGGGGAGCGTAGCGGCGATCTGTTCCATGGATAGACCGAGAACACCACCGTCCCAGACGATGCCGACCAACGGTCGTGCAAATTCGGCCAGAGCGTTGCGCCATTTGGCAAAAAGCTGTGAATCCGGTCGCAGATAAGGGATGTCATCGGCAATGTTGCGAGCGTCGATCGGAAGTATACGCAATAAGGATTGAAGCGGGGTGGTGGAGAGCCCAGACTTTGGCTCCTCTGAAATGACCTGCCCAGCTAGGCTAGCAAGAATTGCCTGATAATGTGGCTCCGCGACGACCCGTACAACTTGCTGGCTCGCCAGCCGACGCAACAGGCGAACGAGCGCCACGAATTCGAGTACGCACGTTGTCGGCGGCACAAAGACCGGCGAAGCAAGAGGCAAGGCGATCGGCTCGGTCGTCGGGAAACGACCGAGCGTCAGTTCAAGGGTCGTCTTCAGGCACCTTGCCGTTTCATCGTCTGGGCGCGTGCACGCGACGTGGCTGGCAAGCGTGAGGGCGTCGCCAAACCGGCCGACAAGCTGCAGGGTGCGCGCCAGAACAAGCGCGGCGGAAAGATCGGATTTGCGGCTGCGTGCAAACTGCGTGAGCTCTTTAATGCCCCGATCCACCTCACCGTTGGCGATCGTAGCACGGGCCAGGATTTCGCGTGCGCCAAGATGCGTCGGCGCATAGGCAAGCAACTTCCGGCAAGCGACCTCCGCTTGCGGCCAGAGTCCGGCCGCGGCCCGGCAATAGGCCAGATGCAGAAGCCCGGCCGTATCGAGCGGGGCCCGTAAATGCGCGCGTTCCGCAAGACTCAGCGCTTCGTCGAAGCGGCTCCGTTCAAGCAAGAGTACCGACAAGTTGCGCAGCGTATCGGGATCGTCCGGGGAAAGTTCCAGGGCACGAAGAAAGGCAGTCTCGGCCGACGCGCAGTCACGCAAGGCGAGATCGATGGCACCAAGTTGCAGGAAGGCCCGCGCATTGGCGGGATCGCGCTTTAGAGTCGCCTGCGTGATCACGCGCGCTTGCGCAATGTCGCCTCGGCACAGCAGAGCATGAGCGAGGGCGAGCTTGATGTCTTCGTTGTACGGGACGAGCGCCGCCGCGCGTTCCAGACAGATCACTGCCTCGTCGAAGCGGCCGAGCAATTCATGAGCGGTGCCGAGATTAGTAACGAGCCCAGCGTGCTCAGGATAGAGAGTTGCCGCTTCCGCCAGCATCTCGAACGCAAGCTCGATCCGCCGACGCGCGAGCGCCAGTGTTGCCTTTGCATTGAGCACATCCGGATCGTTCGTTATGATACTGACATCGTTCAGCAGCGCCTCCGCATCATCGAGACGGTTGGCGGCAATGAACTCCTGCGCCGTTCTAAGGCGGTCTTGCCCAGTCGGAGCCGGAAAGCTACTGGTCAGCATGCTCGCTATGCGACCGTCACCCGTTTGCCGTCGAGGCGGAGATCCTCGGTCACGGCAATGACCTTGCTGTGCGCCGTCTCGGAGGCAATGCCGGTCACCTTAACTGCCCGGGTTTCGGTCTGCAGCGAGTCGATACGGTCGATGATGGCGATCCGTTCGCCTGCCTTTACCGTAAGCGAATCGGCGCTCGCTTCCTGGATGCGTGTCACGCTGCGGAAGCGATCCGCAATCAAACTAAAGAGCCTGCCAATCCAGGTGGCCTTGTCCGCAAGCACGGCAAACAGTTCAGTCTGCAGATCGATAGTGTCGGCGCGCAGGGACATTCGCTGACGCCCGGCGAAAGCGATGGTGTTGCCCTCGATCGATATATTGCCTCCAGAAGGCAAAGCAATGGTTCCGCAACTTGACGTCCTCCGCTCGAGCACGGCCAGAACGAAGACTTGCCCCGCATCGCTGAAAACCAACACGAGGTCCTGAGTAATCGGCCGAACCAGGCAGCCGAAAGCCACCGTCGCCGTATGACGGGCGCCGGCGACTTCCACCTCCGAGGCTACGCCATTTTCATCGACTGCCACGACGCGGGCAGTGTGATGGCCCGAGCCAAGCAGGCGCTCGGTCGTCGCCAAGAGGTCAGCGTTTGCGGAGCGGAAGGCCATTGTCATTTTCCAACTCCTGCTGGCTACAGGTACAACATCGTACGCCAGTTTTGAGTCTTATACCGGCCGGTCGCGCTCTCGACATCGCACACTCTGTTGACAACCTGGTGCTCATCGGAGCTCAATTCGCTACGTTGCACTTGTGCGTCTGCGACCTGCACGCGCGTTTCGCACCACGTGCCGTCGAGCTTGACCTTTTTCACGTCAGCATCGTCCACCACCTTGAGATAGGTCTCCTTGACGTAACGGATGTCAGAATCAGTGACCTGCACGTTGTATCCACCGATGATCCTGGTCACATTTCCAGTGACTTTGTTGAATTCTTTGCCGACCGTGAGCGTATTTGCAAAGAGGAATCTGATCGAGCAGTTGCCGCCACGGCTGATTGAAAGGTTGTAGCCATGCCGGATTGAGATCGCGGCGCCGAGGAACCCTGCTACGCTGAGGCCCATAGCCGCGGTAACGCACGCGCCCGCCACGCAGGTGACTTTGGCGCCCCCGTAGAGTTCCATAGCCGAGCCGCGCGTGATCCGTTTCGAGTTGCCATGAGTGATCTCCGAGGAGTCGCCCTTGGCGGTCTGCTTGTAATGCAACGCGGTCATGCTGATGTCGCCTGCGCTGCCGTCGCCACCGGCGCTGATCGATACGTCGTTCTGCGCCGAGATGTCATAGTTGCCGTTTGAGACCGTATATTTGGCGTCGCCGTTCCTGACCTCGGTCGTGTGGCCGCGACCTATTTTCATGAGTGCAGCGCCATCAGCGGTTACTTGGAAGTCCTTCTTGGTGAAGGCAAGTATACCAGCGTGGTCGGTTTCGTGTGTGGTTGAAGTTTTGTCGCTAGTCGTGGTTAGATCGGTGACAATCTCCTCCTCGCCGACCGAATATGCGCCGAGGCGCAGATAGCTCGAGCTCGTCAGGGGAGAGTTTGGTGTTTCGGGGACGAAAAATCGGGCGTAGGCATCCGGCATAGTGGCTCCTCCATTATTCGGCTATCTGCGCTTTAGCGCAGCGCCATGAATCGTGTTTGGGACGGGGATATCGACAGTCCGAATGTGTTTGGGTTGGAACCATTCTGCTTGGTTGGCATCGCCATCTTGGTTGCCGGCGGGCCACCGATAAACAAGTTAGTAGATCCCGTCATGGCGCGGCCTGGACCCATGACGGTGCCGGACATGACGCCGAGGGCCACACCCGCGTTGTCGCCCGTGGATGACGCTCGCACCGTCGTCATGTTATGCGCCGGCATACACATGAGCAGGCAACGAGATTGGGTGGGCACGCCCAACGTGTTCAGATTGATATTTGGATAGGGGCTCGGCGAGACGGCGGGACCGACCGGTGTGTTGCATACGTCAGGAAAGCCGAGATCTTGCGCTGACATCGGACCGTTGGCATTGACGAAGGACATGGTTCAGAACTCTCTATTGAAGGGGATCACGGAGCTGGCGTCGTAGAGTTCGGCGACGGCGCGTTCAGGTACCGTTGGCAGGGCGCTTCCACGCGTGCCCACGAACAGGCTGCCTTCAGTCGACGCGCAATGAAATTCGGTGCGTAGAAACCGTGTGCCGGAAAAGTCGCTGCCGTCGACCTTGGCATGGTGCATTAGCGCATAGGGCATGTCGGCACCGCGGAATGAGGCGGCCTTGGCGGACGCACGCGTGAATACGGCCATCTCCAGTGTTGTCTTCGTGAGATCGCAGCCGTCAAGGCGCGCTTCCAGAAAGATGCATTGCTTCAAGTTGGCGCTTCGCAAGTTGGCCGCTCGCAAGTCGGCCTTGTCAAACAGAGTATTCGAGGCGTTGGCGCGCGAGAGATCTGTACCGACGAGGCTGGCGCCTGGCAGTATCGAGCCGGAGAGGTCTACACCGGACAAATTGGCGCCGTTCAGCTTGGCACCACTCAAGTTCGCGCGCGTCAGCGAGAGGCCTGTGAGGTCCCGGTCGGAGAGATCGCATTCCGCAAACAGGATGGTGTCGCATCGCATGCCGGTGAGACTCGCACTGCGCAGATCGGCCTGGGTAATGGCGGCGTTCGTGAGGGTCGCGCCGTCGAGCACGAGCGTGGCCAGGTCGCAGTCCATGATGGCGCTTTGTGACAGGGTGGCGTCACGCAGGACAGCGTAGGCCAGGACGCAGCGTATGGCTGTCGTTTGGGTGAAGCGCGTCTCGCTGAAGTCGCTGCGGCTGAGATCCGAAGACATCAACGTCGACTGGACCAAAGTCGCCCGTCGCCAGTTGGAATGGCCCGCGCAGCAACTGATAAACGTGCATTTGTCGAAGCAAGCGTCGGCGAACAAGGCGCCGCTGAAGTCGCAGTCCTGAAACGTCATGCCAGTCAGGGAGGCGCTGCTGAAGTCGCTGTTGCAAAAGGAGGAGCTCAGCACGATGCCCTCGTTCAGGAGTAGTCCAGACAGCGTCTCGCCATCGAGATTGACTTGGCGTATCGGGACGCGGTGGGCGATTGATTGCAGCAGTAGATCAATTGACATGGCGAGGGACTATAAGGACGGTGCGATCGATATTGGCATTGCTCAGATCCGCTGCGACCAATGTCGAATCCATCAAGTCGGCACCGTAAAGATTTGCATGGCGCAAACTGGCGCCGGCCAGATCAGCCTGATTGAGATGTGCCTCGAGCAGGTTGGCGGCATAGAAATCGCAGCCGCGCAGATCGTTGCCGGTGAAGACCGCACCTTTCAGCGAGGTCATTCGGAAGGTCGCGTGCAACAGAGTTGACTTGCCAAAATAGACACCGTTAAGCCGCGCCATGCTGAATTCGGCGCCGGCGATGTCGGCGTCCTGAAACGAAAGCCTGTCCCCGCTGCTACGGTCGAAGCGGGCATTGCGCAGGTTGATCTCGCCGATGAAGCTGACTTGGTCGAATTCCGAGGCGCTGAGATCGAGTTGCGGCGCTGCCACTTTTAGAAAGCAGGTTTGCGCGAGGCGGGCGCCGGAAAAAGCCCCACCAGACAGCGACAAGTCCAAGAACTGGGTTTGCTGGAGGAGAGCACCCTGCCATATGCTATTGTCCAGGGCGGATTGAATGAAACCGCATTGCTGCAACTTTGCAGAGCGGAACGTTGCCCCGATCATTGGCACTTGCAACAGTTGAAGATTGGTGAGATGCGCCTGGTCGAAGGACGCGCCCAGCATTCGTGCACCGAGAACGTTCGTACGAACAAGCCGGCCACTTGCGAAACGCGTCCCACGGCAGTCAGCTTGACCGAGATTGGCGTCGGTAAGGTCGGTCGCGCTTAAATCGGCGTTGACGAGCACCGCGCCGGCAAGTGTGGCCTTCATCAGTTTGGCGCCGGCGAGGTTGGTTCCGTTCAGCTTGGCGCGTTCGAGAAAGGCGCCAGAAAGATCCGCTTTTACGAATTGCCTGCCAGAGAGGTCGGCGCCGGCAAGATCGCGGCCGGCTAGCGAACGGACGCGGCTGAATTCTTCCTCAACGACGTCGCCCAGCGCGCGCGCCACAGCTGGAGCCAGCACCGATTGAGGTTCGAGCGGCTTGGGTGAGGCCAGCCTGACTGCTGCCATGGCGGTTGTCAGCTGACCTTCGGCTTTGTCGATCTCAGTCCGAAGGTTTCTCACCGCTTCCTTTGTTTCCACGATAGCCATGTCCAGCGCCGCGTCGGGCGTATCGGCGAGCGGCGGCTGATCGGTCCCGATCAAGGCCTCGAACGGTGCGCGACCATCGCTGGCTAACGCTGGGAGCGCATTGCTGAGCGCCGCCTCGGCATCGGTGAAGGCCGTAAATAGAGGCTGCACGGTTTCAGCGGGTAGGCCACGGTTCTCGATCCGCGCCGCGATCTCATCAATGGTGGGTCGCGGTGGCGGCTCGCATCTGACGTAGGCTTCCTCTGGCAGCGCAAGGGAGGGGATGTCGGGTGGTAAAAAAGCATCGTCCGACAACGCGGTTCGCATCGACTCAAGCGGTCTTCCAGCTGGCAGGCCAAAGAAGCGAGCATGCGCAAGTTCGAGTTGTTTGTGCTCGTCGACAGACGGGGTTGCAGCGCCAACAATCTCACCACGCCAATCCTTCGTACCCGCGAGCGTAGTGTCGAGATCGTGCAGGAGGGCCGGATCGATCTCCGGCGGCAATGCAGCCAATGACGGGATCTGCTCAAAGCTTGTGTCCATCGCGTGCGCAGCGTCCATGCTGCCGATCGCGGCAAGCAGTGCGTCGATATCGGTCGATGCGGCATTGCCGCTCGAAAGCCTTTCATAAGCTCCGCGCACGGGCTCGCATTGAGCCGCGAGCTTGTCGATGTCGGAGCTGGCCTTGTCGTAGACAGCCTCCACCGCGTCGAGGATCTCGGCCAAGTCGATTTCGCCGCTTTCGAGTTGCTCGGGCAACAATTCGGGAATACTTGATGGTTCAACGGGCGGAGTCTCGATTGTAGGACGCAGCACAGGAGGAAGGTCGACACGGGCGAGTTCCTGATCGAGCGCCCAGCGCCTGGAGGCCTGCTGCTGCGCTGCACGTTCTTTGGCCAATTCTTCTCGCCGTGCTGCGCGACGTTCGCTTTCGGCAGTCGAAAGCTCGGGCGTGAGTTAATGTTCCGCAAAGGCGTAGCGCGCGGCGGTTCTCGGATCGAGACGCAGCCGCCTGACATTCAGATAATGGTCTGTCGACCGCGCAGGGTCGCTCTGTAGCTCGTAGGCGACCATAATGTCGGTAACGTCACTGCCGTCATTTTCCTGCACGGCAATCGCGGCGCGGTAGATCATGATGCCACGGCGGGCACCGGCGAACAGCCACAGCGTGTCGATGCGCGTCTGAAGTTCGCTAACGGCGCGCGCCGGATCGCTCCAGCCGATGAAGCAGCGCACGCGAAACGTGGGCAGGTGGCCTTCGATCAACGCCTGTTCAGAGGAGAAGTTTTGCAGCACGTACGGCTCACCGCCGCAAAGAAAGCCGCTTAGGCGCTGGTCTGGCGGTGCGAACAGGAAGAGGCGCGGATCGACATCAAGCGCCAACGCCGGAGCGACCGATTTCAGCCAGGCGGTGTCGTAAGTGCCGGCGTATCGCAGGCGCTCCTGACAGTCGAGTGCCATTGGTCCGAACGCCGCAGGCTCCGCCGCTGTTTCGATGAACTGGACCGCGTGCTCGGGATCCTCCACATTGGGTAGCGCCACCAGCTCGCCAGCCATGCTGCGGCCAAAAGCGTCGTGGCCGATGCCGGTCGGGTTCGAGGGATGTCCGACCCCGCCGAAGGCGCGCTGCCGCGTTAGCGGCATCTGCCGGAAAGGTTTGGCAGCTGTTGGTCGCCAGCCGGAGGTCGTCATCTGCCAATAACGATCGCCAGTCACTAAAAGGCGTTTCTGCATCGGTCCGAGCGACCATCCTAACATCATGCGCTGGGTCGGCCGTCCCTTGGGCGCCGCCGCATGTCCACCGATGAGCACTTCCGCTTGTGGTTTGGGCATCCCGATGTCAAGCGGGCTGCCGGGCGGAAGCTCTTTCGCGCCCAATACCCAAAGTTCTTGCTCGCCTTCCAGACGGTCAGCGCCTGGGTTGGCTAGGTCGAACATTGCGTAGACGGAAATGATGAGGCTTGCCCCGCGAGGGCGGCGCTCGCATTTAGTCAGCAGACCGAGCGTTCGGGGCTTTATAAGAATGGGCATGAGAGCGCCCCGCTAAATGTCCCACGTTCGCAACCTTAGTTCTCCGGCGTGACAGAGTTACGAATTGATCCGTTGCCACGGGCGCGGTGAATTGACGCGCATGGCAGTCGTTCGCCTGAAGAGGGCATCGTGCGATTGGGTGCAACAATCTCCTTCAAACGGTCGCCGCGATAATCGCGGGAAACGAAGTCGTTTCGCGAGCACGGCCGCTTGTCCGTGTCCCGTTTCTGACGAACGCACAACGCCTGTCGTGTTCGAGACAGCAATCGTGGTCTGTCGCGCGTCTTTGATCAAAGTGGGATCGGGAGCCTCAGTCGCCGTCTGAAGGGAAATATCTTGCCTGCGCATTATAGCAACGACTGACTGGCAGCGTTTCAAACAACGTTTGCACTTCCTCTCTTCGCGCGTTCCGCGGCTGGCTTGGTGTCCACAGCAAACAGTCCACACTCGCGGTATCCCGCGACAGATTGAGATTAAGTGCTTGTGAGTACCGGCCTACAACGAGCCACGAAAATATCATTGCAGCGCCCGACACACTTCGTGCAGTAAAAACGTCCGCAGGCCGGATAAGGGAGCTCGGTCTCTCACCACTACGCTGGGCGCAACAAAATAGTTCGCACGTTTCAGTGTATGAGTGGCTTTCACCTCGCGTGAGCGGGGTGAATACAGCAGAACGACAAATGCTGCGCGCTTGGGCGATATCCGACGGTTAATTAAGACAGTGCGAAACGCTATAGCAGCGCGGCTCCATGCTGCGCTGCGAGTGCGGGGACGTGGCGACGGCGTGGCCCGGATCGAACACCTGATTCATCGGCACGGCATCCGCGCTCTTATGGCACGCTGCGCTCATCATGGCCTGCTGATCGCAGAAGCTCACGATCGCAACTCTGACGGCCGCCGCGGTGAACCGAATCCAACTGTCGATATCACGTACATTCCGACTGCGAGGAGGTTGGGTGTAGCTTGGCCGTGATCATGGACCTCTTCAGCCGGAAGATCGTCGGTTGCGCGAGGCTGGTTCACAAGCTGGTCGAACTCGTGTCGCCCGCGTAGAGAAGCAGGCAGAAGTCTCCTCAGAGAGCCAGTCGTCGATCGGTCGAAGGGGTAAATCGCACCATGTCTGGCGTTGGATGCCGGGCACGCGGAGGGGATGAGATGGTTTGCGGCTGTCCGGTCAGGGCGGCCTTTTCGATTGCGATTAGTGCGCGCAAGTCTGCCAATCCCTCATCGCCATCAGCCTCGGGCGGCGTTCCAGCCTCGATGCAAGCTGAAAAGTACTCCACCTGCGCACCAAAATGGTCGATTTGCGGGAAGTGGGTTTCGCCGACCTCGCCGCCACGGCGCAGGCGCAATCTTGTTGCCGTCTCGAACCTAAAGCCTGGGTCGAGTTCGAGATCGCCCGTTGTTCCGACGACCCGATAATTGTCGACGACGGCCGCCCCGAAGCTGGCGACGAATTGCGCCAAACCGCCGGAGGGAAAACGCAGCATAGCTGCGACGGACGCTTCCACCTCGCGAAAACGCGGATCATCAGTCGGTCGGTGCGCCATCGCCATGGCCTCGATCGGCTCTTCTGCAAAGATGTGACGAGCGGCATTGACGCAATAAACACCGACGTCTTGCAGTGGTCCACCCCAACTCGCGGCCTTTAGTCTGTGGTTCCCTGCCGCCGTCTGGAAACTGAAAACCGATTGAAAGAAAAGTGGTCGGCCGATCGCGCCGTTGCGGATATGTTGGAGGATCGCGACGGTTCCAGGTTCATTATGAAGCCTGTACGCGGTCATCAGAAACGCACCAGAGTCGCGCGCAGCGGCGATCATGGCAGAAGCATCTTCTTCGCTGGTAGCTAGCGGCTTCTCCACCAGGACGTGCTTGCCGGCGCGAGCGGCGCGAATAGCGTAGTCCGCATGCAAGTGGTTGGGTAGAGCGATGTACACAGCGTCGACGTCAGTGCTCTTCAAAAGGGCATCGTATTCGCCATAGTCGACGATCTGGCCAATAGCATAAAAATCCGCCAACTTGGCGGCCTTGTCCCGATCGCCGGTCACGATCGCGGCAACCCTTGAGTTTGCGGACTGTCCGACACCTGGCAGAAAGGCTTGTTGCGAGATCGAGCCCGCGCCGACAACTGCATAGTTGATCATCGTTTCCTTTCACATGGCTCGCATCGAATTGCGTGCGAGACCGATAGAATTCCGTTCGGCGTCTTCACCCTCTATCTGTCAGTCATACGGCGACGTGGTCCAATTAGGAGATACCACGCCATTTCCGGCGCGAGGCTCGGCGAGTTTCTCTGCGACGGCCGAGGCGACAAAGGTGTCATACGTTCGCCCGACCGGAAGGGCCGGCTTTTGCTGCGCTGATCCATTCAGCCATCTGCCTGCGGTAAACGTCCTCAATCTCGGCAGCACCCATTGTCTGAATACAAATGATCACCGAGGCTGTCTCTGTTGAAGAGCCGAAGCGATGCGGCAGCCAGCGACTACCGCGCCCTGCCGACCGATCAATTCGACATGAACGTGATGCCGCACTGGCGTTTATGTAAACCTCCGCCGATCTCGTTCTTGTCGGTATACATCGAGTCGCGAGGGGTTCACCGTTGGGCATGCCCTCCACGTGCGCAGAAACCATCTTCGATTTCAAAAGCCAACCGCTGATGTTGATCGCGTGGACCCACGAATTCGTGACGGCCGCCCGACCGATAGACCACTTCGGCCACCCGCGTTTCGGAGCGCCGAAGGGCGAATGCTCCATAGGGAGCCTCCTGCGCGCGAGCTGCATCGGCGTCCAAAACCCCCGCAAGGTAAACACCGGGATTTATCTGCGGGAGTATCGTAGTATGTTTGGCCCGCATTACCTCCGTCCTGAGAGTTCCTATTTTGACGCTCATTTCAGCTCCCCTCCGAACGTCCCACCAGATGACTGATCCGGTGGATTAACTGTTAGACCTGCGGCCAGATCGAGTCGGGCCTGCCAATTGCGCCTGACTTTGCGGATGCATTGTCGCGGCTGGCTCTCTGTTGCGGCAATGATTCAAGTCGCAAGAACATCAGAACCAAAGGTTGGCAGGGACCGACGTCCACGTTCCAGCAATTGCCGTGCCACCAAAGACCTCGTGCAAACCTTGTTTGAAGGAGGCGACGCATACTGAGCCGACGTCAGGCTTTAGGCGCAAATCTCGCGAGCCCAGCACCCACCTGCCTCAGTGGGGCAATGCATGACACTGGGCCCAAAGACTCCTTGGATGTCCTGCACTTTGCGGCAACTGCGGTCGTAACTGCCGACCAACCCAAATGCGCTCCAGCGCCAGCACTTATAAAGTGTCTGATGTTCAGCCGCGTTCAAGCCGAGGAACTAGAGTAATGATGTGGCCTTGCGCATTGTTCGGGGTTGCCTCCCGTCGTCCGGCGTCCAATCGCGCCGTGTAAGGCCAACCGCGGATGTACAGATTTGTCGGCTGGAACAGCCTCGGCAGGACGCCCATTCTGTTCAATGCGCCGATCAGCGCGTCGGGGGCCGGTTGCTTGCCATGGTCCCAGCTCCCACCGACGACACGTCCGAAATCCCACATTGACCACAGACCACTGATCTCGAGCGCGATTTCGAATCCTCAGTAGTTGAGAACGTCGAGACTTCCATCTCCGGCCAAGTCTTTTCTGGATCGTGCTCCTGTTCGGGGAGGACCACAACGCCTATCTCGCCGGGAAGGCCCAGAAGACGTTCACCTAAACTTCTAACCTTACTTGTGTCAAACAGAACGACCTCGTAGGAGCTCTCATATTCCGTTTTCACTCCGTCCAAGCCATGCTTCTGCGCCATCGCAGCCCATGCGCCCAGTTCGTCAGGTTCAACTTGATCATACCACTCGTCCATGACCGCCAATTTGAGTGGCTCTCGCGCCTCGACAATGGAGTACCGCCCAGAACTACCTGCATAGCCGTGTGCAGCGTTCACATCATTCTCTAAAGCCATCCAAATAGCTTTGCCCGAATGCCCGCTTTGCCCCGCGCCGCCCCACACTCCATCCCTATTAGCATGGTTGAACTTGGTCCCCGCAGGAAGTTCCTCTATCTTGCTGCTCACCCAACCAGGATTCCTGGGTGGCACGCTTGGGTGCCTATCGTCAGGGCAACTCGGTGGCGGCTGCTGATGTTGCATGTCGAACTCTTTACACGTGCGCTTGAGTTTATCCATTGATGGCTAACGTGTTGCTGTCGCTTGGATCAATGTTAGCGCGGTCAGTTGGCCGGATCGCAGAGTATTGCACGCAATCATCGAAGCAGGCGCAGGTTTCATGGCTAAAGCAACAATGATGAGACGGCCCTTTTTCTGTTGAAGCCCCGTCTGGTTTGATTTGGGATGTCTAGGCGGCCCGCGGCGAACGGCCAAAGATGGGCCATCGGCTACAAACGCAAGAAAACTATTCGTGCGTGTGCAACTGAAATCGAATTTCAAAAACTGAATCTCGACCTGATCCACAGGCTATAAGGGGGCGACCTCAAAAGCCTGGGACAATCTCGAGCCGATTGCCGAGATCCGAACGCCCCACCCCACTTGGTGCCAGGTACGATTTTGCGATCCTCCGCAAGAGCACTGGCGTAGGACAGAGATGAAGCTGCTTGGAAGTCCATGGTGCGCGTACGCCTCATGCCCTTTGCAGAAAAGGACGATTGGGGAAGTCCGTCCGTCCATGGATTGGATCATACGATGTGCTGGTGCTGCCTTCGCGGCTCGATGGTCGACCAGGTCGTGCTAGAGCTGCTCGCGCTCGGGGTGCCAGTTATTGCTTCCGCCGCTGGTGGACTGCCGGAGCTCATACAGGATGGCGTAAACGGCTTTCTTTGCCAGCCGCGACAGATTTGCGAATTTGCCAATAGAATTGAAAAGCTTGCGCTCGATCGGAATTTGCTCAAAGGGATGAAGCAAGCTGCGAGAGCCGGCGCCGAGAGAAGCCTCGACGCGCTTAAAAAGCTTTGTCGCTATGAGCAAGGATTGAGAGCATTAGCCGGCTGTGCGAATCGACTATGGTGGCGACGATCAGAAGCATTCTTGAGCTCGTCAATACTCGATAACTGATTGGGGATGGCCGTCCGCGTGCGCCCCCCGTGAAATCAATCATTGACAGCTTGCCTCGAATATCTCCATATATGGGTGTCACGGTCCTACTGCGTCGCAAGATGTAGTGGCTAAGAGGGAAGCCGGTGAACTGCGCCTTTGGTGCGGAATTCCGGCGCTGCCCCCGCAACTGTCAGCAGCGAGCTGCTTCCGGACAACGTCACTGGTGCGCCCGCGCCGGGAAGACAGGAAGCAAGCAACGACCTGCGAGCCAGGAGACCTGCCGTGACGATCTGAACGTCCACGGGCGGGGTGTCCGGCGGTCGCTTGCACGCACCGTCCGGCAACACGTCTGCCGGCGTTCCGGCAGCGTCCTTCCTTATCGCCCCGTCCAAACACAACGCGCGCATCACGGGGCCCTTTGATGTCACTGAACCTGCACGACGCGGACACCGCTTCCGCACCCATCATCCAGTTGCGTCCACAGTCACTTGCGGCTGCTTCCAGCGAGCCGGCCATGCAGATCATCCGCCGCAACGGGAAGGTCTCGCCGTTCGATTCCGCCAAGATCGCGGTCGCAATGACCAAGGCTTTCCTCGCGGTAGAGGGCAGCACTGCGGTTGCTTCGCGCCGCGTTCACGAGAGCGTCGAGCAATTGACGGCCGAAGTCATAGCAGCCCTGATGCGCCGCGCAGGTGAGGGGCGCACCTTTCATATCGAGGATGTGCAGGATCAGGTCGAACTCGCCTTGATGCGCAGCGAGCACCACAAGGTCGCCCGGGCCTATGTGCTGTACCGCGAGGAACGGTCCCGCCAGCGCGCCGAGGAAGCGGCCGCGCAGCCGGCGCCCATCGCCGCACCGATCCTTCACGTGACGCTGCCGGACGGCTCGCGCGTCGGTCTGGACACGCGCCGGCTCGAACTGATCATCAATGAGGCCTGCGACGGTCTCGACGGCGTCTCCGCAGCCCCCGTGCTGGCCGAGACCACCCGCAATCTCTACGACGGCATCAGCCAGGACGAGCTGGCGCTGGCCTCGATCATGGCCGCGCGCACGCTGGTCGAGCAGGAGCCGAGTTATGCCTATGTCAGCGCACGCCTGCTGCTCGACAAGCTCCGCGGCGAGGTGCTGTCGCATGTCCACGGCGTTACGACGTTGGCCTCGCAGGGCGATATGGCGACGCACTATGCCGAATACTTTCCGGCCTATGTGAAGGTCGGCATCGCAGCCGAACTGCTCGATCCCGAACTCGCCCGCTTCGATCTCGGCCGCATCGCCGCGGCGCTGAAGCCTGAGCGAGACCTGAACTTCCAGTTCCTCGGCCTTCAGACGCTGTACGACCGCTATTTCCTGCATCAGCAAGGCAAGCGGATCGAGCTGCCGCAGGCCTTCTTCATGCGCGTAGCGATGGGCCTGGCAATTCGAGAGCTCGACCGCGAAGCCAAGGCGATCGAGTTCTACGATCTCTTGTCGTCGTTCGACTTCATGGCCTCGACGCCGACGCTGTTCAATTCCGGCACGCTGCGCCCGCAGCTGTCGTCCTGCTTCCTCACCACCGTATCGGACGACCTCGATGGCATCTTCAAGTCGATCAAGGACAATGCGCTGCTGGCAAAGTACTCCGGCGGCCTCGGCAACGATTGGACGCCGGTGCGCGGCCTCGGAGCCCACATCAAGGGCACCAATGGCGAAAGCCAGGGCATCATCCCGTTCCTGAAGGTGGCCAACGACACCGCGATCGCCGTCAACCAGGGCGGCAAGCGCAAGGGCGCGGTCTGCGCCTATCTAGAGACCTGGCACGTCGACATCGAGGAATTCCTCGATCTGCGCAAGAACACTGGCGATGACCGCCGCCGCACCCACGACATGAACACCGCCAACTGGGTGCCGGACCTGTTCATGCAGCGCGTTGACGCCGACGACGAGTGGACGCTGTTCTCGCCGGACGAGACGCCCGATTTGCACGAACTGTATGGGACGTCCTTCAAGGCGGCCTATGAGGCCTATGAAGCCAAGGCGAAGGCCGGTGGCATGCGTGTGTTCAAGACCGTGCGTGCGACCGACCTCTGGCGCCGCATGCTGACCATGCTGTTCGAGACCGGCCATCCCTGGATAACCTTCAAGGACCCCTGCAACCTGCGCTCGCCGCAGCGCCACATGGGTGTGATCCATTCCTCGAACCTCTGCACCGAGATCACGCTGAACACCTCTGCCGACGAGGTCGCGGTCTGCAATCTCGGCTCCGTCAACATGCTCGCCCATGTCGGAGCTAACGGTATCGACCAGGCCAAGCTGAAGCGGACGGTGACGACGGCGGTACGAATGCTCGACAACGTCATCGACATCAATTTCTACACCATCGCGGAAGCGCGCCGCTCCAACATACGCCACCGGCCGGTCGGGCTCGGCCTGATGGGGTACCAGGAGGCACTTCAGGTCCAGCGTATCCCGATCGCGTCCGAAGCGGCGGTCGCTTTCGCCGACATCAGCATGGAAGCGATCTCCTTCCACGCCATCCAGGCATCCTCCGATCTCGCCACCGAGCGCGGCCGCTATCCGAGCTTCGAGGGCTCGCTATGGTCGAAGGGCATTTTGCCGCTCGACTCTATCCAGTTCGTTGCCGACTCGCGCGGCGGGCTCGATGTCGATCGCTCCTCGACGCTTGACTGGGATCGCCTCCGCAAGAAGATAGTGGCAGGCGGCATGCGCAATTCGAACGTCATGGCGATCGCGCCGACAGCGACGATCTCCAACATCTGCGGCGTGTCGCAGTCGATCGAGCCGAATTACCAGAACCTGTTCGTCAAGTCGAACATGTCCGGCGACTTCACGGTCGTGAACGAGTTCCTGGTCCGCGACCTCAAGGCGAGGGGGCTTTGGGACGAGGTGATGGTGTCCGACCTCAAATATTTCGACGGTAGCGTCGGCCAGATCGATCGCGTCCCGGAGGATCTGAAGGCGCTCTACGCGACGGCCTTCGAGATCGATAGCGCCTGGCTGATCGAGGCTGCCGCACGGCGGCAGAAATGGATCGACCAGTCGCAGTCGCTCAACCTCTACATCGCCAATCCCTCCGGCAAGAAGCTCGATGCGCTCTATCGCCTCGCCTGGCGGCGCGGTTTGAAGACCACCTATTATCTGCGCTCCAGCAGCGCCACGCACGTCGAAAAATCGACCCTGAAGGGCACCGACGGCAAACTCAACGCGGTCTCCGTATCGGCTGCGGCCTCGCACGCCCCAATCATAATGCCAGCCGCGGCAGCCCTGGACCTCGATGGTATCAAGGCCTGCCGGATCGAAGATCCCGAATGTGAAGTGTGTCAGTAAGGAAATGACGATGCTCAATTGGTCCGATACCGAAACCACGGCGGCCGCTCCGGCCGCCTCGGCTTTCACCGCCGCGCTCCACCCACAGACCCAGCTCAAGCTCGAGCCGGCAGATGGGACCGGTCTCGGCGCGATCGATCGCACGGGCGGCCGCGTGTCCGTCGACGAGAAGCGGATGATCAACTGCCGCGCCGACGTCAACCAGCTCTTGCCGCTGAAGTACAAATGGGCCTGGGAGAAATATCTCTCCGGCTGCAACAATCACTGGATGCCGACCGAGGTCTCGATGCAGGCCGATATCGCGCTGTGGAAGTCGCGGGACGGCCTGACGGAGGACGAACGGCGCGCGATTAAGCGCAACCTCGGCTTCTTCGCCGCATCGGAATCGCTCGTTGCCAACAACATCGTGCTGGCGATCTACCGTCATCTCACCAATCCGGAATGCCGGCAGTATCTGTTGCGGCAGGCCTTCGAGGAGGCGGTCCATACCCACACCTTCCAGTACATCGTCGAGAGCCTTGGCCTGGACGAGGGCGAGCTGTTCAACATGTACCGCGAGGTGCCCTCGATCACCGACAAGGCGGCCTGGGCGCTCAAGCATACACAGCATCTGAACGACCCTTTGTTCCAGACGGGAACGCCAGACCATGGCCGAGCCTTCCTGCGCGACCTGGTTGCCTTCTACGTCGTGTTTGAAGGAATGTGGTTCTACACCGGCTTCGCGCAGATCCTGTCGCTCGGCCGACGCAACAAGATGGTCGGCATCGCCGAGCAGTATCAGTACATTCTGCGCGATGAGAGCATTCACCTGAACTTTGGCATCGACGTGATCAACCAGATCAAGATCGAGAATCCGCATTTGTGGACGCCAGAGTTTCAGGAGGAGGTCCGCGGCATGATCCGGGAGGCAGCCGAGCTCGAGGCTGCCTATGGTCGCGATACGATGCCCCGCGGTTTCCTCGGCCTGAACGCTGCGTTGTGCGAACAATACATGCACTTCATCGCGAACCGACGCTGCGCGCAGATTGGACTTGTGTCCGTCTTCGCCGAGGTCGAGAACCCGTTCCCGTGGATGTCGGAGGCGATGGACCTAAAAAAGGAGAAGAACTTCTTCGAGACCCGCGTCATCGAATACCAGAACGGCGGTGCACTGAGCTGGGATTGACGTCGAGTAGCAGCAGTCGCGCGTCAGGTTTCTGACGCGCGCACTCGGCTCGGTGAGAGCCCCTTTGCTCGCGCGAATACCCGGCAGGCAGTCAATCGCTATGATCGTGCGACGAATATTGATTGTTCTCGACCGTCGCTATCTCTTAATCAGCAGGTCCCACGTTCGAGCCCTGGTGCGCCTACCAAGGGGAAATCTTTGGTTTCCAGTAGCTTCGCCAAATGTCTGTTGAGAACAAAACGAATTTCGTGCGACGTTTTAGGATGGGACGTGGCACGGCTGGATTACCGGGCGACTTTTCCTTTGCTTCTGTATATTCTCCTTACTTACGTAATCTAGGCTAACGAGGGGAGGCGTCTGTCAGGTGCCTTCCTTTCTCCACGTGACGCTGCTGAACGAATGCCCGCGATCTAGCGATTCTAGATCCGCTGGCTTCCTTTGATGCGCGATGAAAATTCACGGCCGAGATGGCATTGGACGGCTTATCCGTGGGCACATTGCGTACGAACACCGCCGCGCGTCAGCACTTTCCCATAGGCCGCATCCACACGTGGCCCGGTTTGCCATCAGGCCATTCCTGATTCAGACAAAGCGAATTCACATTCGCGACTTTCGTCGCCAAGGCGAAGTTGTCCGGCGCCGTGAATTTGCCAGCGGCGACTTTGACATCCTTGACGTCGGCGACATCGAGTACAAACGCGCTTTGATTGCGATTCACAGCTCGGGCGAAGGTTTCGAGTGTGTCATTCGCGAGGAAGTCGAAACGGACGAAGTCCCACTGAGTCCACTGACGGAACAGATCGTCCAAACGGCGGGCGAACCAGGCACGATGCACGTCGTCTTCCATGTTCAGCGGTTTTGGAAGCATCGTATGGTAGGTTGGAATGGCAAATTGCTCGTCGCTGCATTGCGTCTGGGCGTACAGTTGTTTGACGACGGTAGCGCTTATATACTTCGTCGCAATCGGCTCCGGCATTGTCTCGTACGCGCAATAAACCAGCGGGGCTTGCGAATGGGAGGCTGACCGGCGTGCGCTGAGAAGCTGCTCCCACCGTCGCTCAAGGTCGCGAAGATAAGTGTTTTCATCCGCGGCAAACAAGTCCTTGACCTGGCGGCCGCAAGCGTTTGCGAGTTTATCGACGCCGAGAGTTTCGAGCACATACCGCAAAACGCCTGGCGCTGGCGCGATATCACTCCCCTGAGAGGGCACGCCGAGCAGCAGCACGCCGATCGTGCGGGCCAACATTCCGTCGGGATCGTTGGAATTTTGCCACGACAAAAGCATGTTCTTGGCAATCAGGCCGCCCATGCTATGGGCAACGATGATGACCTGCTCGTAGCGTTCGAAAAGCCTGCTCGCTTCGATTTGTCCGCGGATCAGCCTCGCGGCCTCTGGCACGCTGAATGTGGCGCAGCCCGACGTCGTCAATCGGCTGTAGTCGACGCCCCAGACGCCCAAATCTTCAAGGCGGAGAGGAGCCGGCAATACATCTCGGAGAGCCGCCGCCGCCAAACGATAATCGTCCGACGCAATCATTTCCGGCCAGCTCTTGGAGCTCTGGGGATTGCGGAAGCTGTCGATCGCGCCATCGGCGCAAGATTCCCTCGCGGTCTTTCCTGAAGGCACCGCGCAGCCGCCCAGGCCATGAAGGAAGAGAACCGCGATTGGAGAGCGGCCGTGGCTCCACTCAATAACGCGGACGCTTTGCGCGCTCGCGAGAGAAATGCTTGCCAGAACAAGCAGTACGGCTAGCCAGACGATCCTCATTAGCATCGGCCTCCTTTAACGGAGGCCCAGGGCGCCTTGACCAGCGATCCGACGGTCGGCGCCTCGGTCCAGATGTCGAAGCAACCTCGCGTCACTTGTCCGTTCAGCGTCACCTGGTTGGATGGAGCTACCGGCGACTTGACCGTCAAAGGCATGGTGAACTGACTGGGCTCGGACCCGCCACTCACAAAAGCTGTCAGCTTATCCCGGTTGCTCATCATGGCAGTAACGATCGCAAGACGAAGCTCTGGATCGATCCGGCCTTGGCTTAAGTTGGTGGCCGTGGTGAAGATGATGGCGGCGAGCGTATACTGCCGGAAATCAGATGTAGCGCCTTGGTTGGCCAAAAAAGCCAACGCGTGATCGAACGTGCTGGCTTTCGCGCCATCCGGAATCTGAGAGCGCCGGCGCACCTCATTTCGGAATTGGTTCCAGAAACCAGGGTCTGACATCCCTGACGCGCCGGGAGCGAATTTGTCGGCGTCTGGCGAACGGCCGGCATTGGCGGCCTTGGTCAGATCCGAGAAGATGGCGTCGTTGTCCGAAGGCCCGGCATTGGCTTCCTTAGAACCGGCCGGCGCTCCCCAGACCAGGTCGCAATCGCGCGCCATGTCCTCCCGGACCGCGCAGGTCCCGACTGTGGATTCGGACCGAGCCTTTTGGAAGCGGCAGCCACATTCCTCGCCCAAAGCATCGGTTGCTGAAAGCGCGAAAATCGATAGGAGGGCCGTGACGCCATTCGCGGTCATACGCCGGCTCGGCCTGATCGATTTTTGCGGGATATCCAGCGCGGCGAATGACATCCGTGCCTCCAAAATCCATCAAAAAGTAACTTAAAGTCGTAATAGCTTCATTGCGGTATCACAGGTGATGTTAGGTTGCAAATAGATCCGAAACACGCACTGCCCGCGAGCCATTCGGTCGAACGAACAAGCTCCCTTTTGGCTCATCATTTATGGGGAGTGATCCGCTTAGACAGGCAAAGTTCGCGTAGGCGGGAGTTCGGTGTAGCAGCGTATTGCTCCAAACATCCTCGTGACACCACGCGAGTGCGACGCCGAGTGCTACAAGTCCGACAGCAGACATCAAGCTGGCTAGGGCGCGCCTTGACGCATCTCGCTGATGAATGCCGCAATCGCTTGGCCACGGGCGAAGGCCATCTCGTATGCGAATACGATCATCGTCGTGCCTTGTTTGGCCACTTCTCTCATGACGCGGAGCACTTCACCCACGAGTTCTGGGTCGAGAGCCGATGTCGCCTCGTCAAAGAGTGTAACGGCGGGTCGCATCGCGAGCGCGCGGGCGATTGCCATGCGCTGCAGTTGGCTACCGGAGAGGCGGGCGGATATTGGTCAGCGCTTTTCGGCCATGTCGACCTTCTCGAGCAACGCCAGCGCCTGCTGCCGCGCCTCAGCCCTGTCTCGGCGCTGAACCGACACGCGCCCCATCATGACATTCTGGAGCCCTGTCCGAAGCGGAAACAAATTGAAGCTTTGAAAGGCCATGCCCACATGCTCGCGGTTTCTGCCCTTCTCGTCAAGCATGCTACGACCACCCTCGGCCGGGCGTCGGCGGTGTGACTGCCTTGAGGTTCCGTCATGCGATCGATCGTCCATCGCGATTTCGATCGGCATCCAGCGTCGGCGCCTATCTGGGTCTAAGCCCGCCGGGCAGCCAGTCTGGCGAGACCGACATCAATGGCAACATATCCCGATGGGGTGACCGTCTTCTCCGCACCTACTTTTTCGAGGCAGCTACCGTTCTGCTTCACCAGACGAAATAATGATCTTCTCGTAATCCAGCCAGCGTTGTGATCGCTCATTCGGGCAGCCCAAAATTCAGCCCGACCGCTTCTAAAATCCCTAGCTAGTCTCTTGCTGTGCTGACTGGACTTGCATCTGGCAACCTTGGCTTTTTTTTGCCGCCGATGTCGTTTGGCCAGCTTGCTGCCCCAGCGAAATGGGAGGGAAGGCGTCCCGGAGCGCGGAACACGTCTCGCAAACGTCGAGCCAACTGAACGGCTTGGGGGGAGCTCTGGCCACCGATGCTATATCGGAAATGCTCGTAGACGCTTAGGACTTCGCGATTGAGCGAACGTAATCGCTAGTGAGTTCCAATGAGGATCTCGACGCAGCCGATCACGACCTCGATCAGGATGAGCACGACAATGGCGACCTCCAGGCGAAAAGAGCGTTGCGTGTCGATAATATCCGTTAGCGCATTCCCAGTCTCGGAGATTGCCTTGAGCTTGCGCTCGAGCGTGTCGAGACGCTCAAGCAGTTCATATTCGTCCTCCAGACGCGAATAGAGACGGTCGAGCCCGGGCCTCTCCCCGAGCACGTCAGGCTTTTCCGCGACGGCGACACGGCCAGCGACGCGCTGCTGCACCAACAGCACGTTACCAATCAGTTGCAGGATTCCCTTGCGTCGGCGCGGCGTGCGGCCGCGCTGGGCGAGCTCTCGCGCAAAGGGCTCGATGACGTCGAACACGGCGCCGACACGGCGCTCGTCGCGGGCAAGCGCGGTGCTCTTGGCGATCGCGTCCGCGATTAGGAGCAGCCGGTCGTCGGAGAATTTGGCGATGCAGATTGGCCCGCCAGGCTGGATAGTCTCGGAGGCGTCATCGTTGCAGAGCTGCGCCTGCGCGGTCTCTTCCTCGTAGGGACTGAATTCGCCGATCACGCGCGGCTTCAAGGTGTCGACCAGAACCTTCTCTTCGGAGGGCGAGAGGCCGATCAGCACCACGATGCCGTAGCGGAAGATCACGGCGAGCCCGGCATGGACCCGGAAAGCGGCCGGCGTCGACGACACCATCGTTCCGATCTCCAGGCCCGCCGCATTGATGCGGTCGCCCAGCATCAGAGCACGAAACTCCAAACTCGGCGCGGCGTCCTGCCCCGGTGATGTTGCGAACGTGGCCACAGAAAGTTGATCGGCGTTCACACGAAAATCCTCATTGGACAGATCCAGATCACCCGTTTGCTTGCTTGCTCGTCGAGACGCGACGGCCGCACGCCGAAAGGGCCGCCATCCTTGCAGGGATGTAATCAGTCGCACTGTCCCGACAATCTTCGCGATAAAAGTCGATTACGCTCGTCGGATCGCGCACGCGAGGACACAGTCACTTCCATCGCGATGAGGTCGGCTTTCTGTCATCTTGGGCAAGTTGCACCTACTGTTCGTTCGGGAGCGCCGTTTAATGCGATCATGTTCCGCTCGTGATCAGGCGGCTCGGCGGCGCATTGTCGCGACTGAAGCGAATATCAAGCAAGTGACTGTCTCATGCTTGAGGCTGGCGCGTACACTTCGACCCAGCGAAGCATGTCAAGGATGGGCAATGGGCTGGTGAGTCTCCATCCCTTATCCGCTTCTACTTGAGTTTCTGCCGCACGATCATTGCGCAGCAATCAAGCCCCTGCACGGAGCCGAGGGAGCCATGTCGCGGTTTGGTGGTTGGTTCCGTGCATATGTCAATGCCTTGTGGGCAAAGCCTCCGCGCTGCCAATTCGGGTCTTCCAACTTCGAGTGCTGCAACGCAAAGGTCCATTTACCCGGCCGGGCATGCGCGCGTACTTGTAAACGTAGAACATGCGCTATCTCCGGGCCAGCATCTACGCTTCGCTCTCGCCGCTAACAACCTGCCGGAATTGGTGGGCCGGCTCCCTCTTGGTTGCTTGATCATGCAGGAAGAAGTGCCGGACGAGATTGCGCATGTTGGTCAGCTTAACGGACCGCGGGGAGTTTCATTTGAATGCCACTCCATGCCGAGGTGTCTCCGCTCCAAAACAGCACGATCTACCTCAATCGTACGGCGCTTGACATGCTCCACGAATTTGAATCGCAGCGCAAGCATTGGGCTGTGAAGGAAGTGGACCTTTACCGGGTAATGCAGATCCTGTCGTCAGCGCCCCAAGTTTTTCCAAATTGCCGAACATGAGAGTATTGAACCAACCCTCGCATCAATGATGATGCCGTTCATCGCAGATCTCGAGGGGCACGTTCATGCAGAAGCCGGTGTCGGTGGAAGGCCATCGCCGGACCATAGAGGACAACTTCGCACCGCCAAAAACGGGCTCGCAACAATCCATTTGGATGTGCTCGTCGGAAACTGATTGCCTTTCTGTAAGCGCCCGGCGGCTGCGCGAGCGTTGCTGCGCCAGTCGGACTTAGGCACGGCCATACTACCAGAGTTGATAGTTTTCTTGCTCTTCACCTATCAGCTAAGTTAGCTGTTTCGGAAGGCACATGTCGTGCGCGCAACGCGAGGCCGGGAGGGGAGAAGAATCGATGCGGTTTGATTTCACCGCGCTGCGTCACACCTCTCTCAATACCTGCGATCGTGTCGCCTCGTCTTCCGTTGGCAATTGCCCCGCGCCTTCAAAAGGACTATCGGATCGAAAATTCAGTTGAGAATGCAAAATGACCGATGACGGAGCGATTGATGCTGGACCGGTAAACTCTATTGGTGGATCTCATATCCTGCTTGACCTTTGGGAAGCGAACCACCTTTACGATCCGTCCATCGCGGAAGACGCAATCCGAAAAGCCGTTCGCGCAGCGAAAGCGACGCTGATCCACCTTCATGTGCATAGGTTCGTCCCAAGTCACGGCGTTTCGGCAGTAGCGTTGCTGGCCGAATCGCACATGACCTTACATACTTGGCCTGAGAGCGGCTACGTGGCTGCTGATGTTTTTGTCTGTGGCAGCGGTGATGCAAAAAGTGCAGTCGCGGTTTTGATCGAGGCTTTCCAGCCTAGACGATCTGACGTCCGCAGTGTGAGAAGAGGTAGCGGTCAGGCAAGTGGAACTTACGACCAAAGCCCATAAGGGTGCGCCGCAGCCAGACGTGGTCGCGGGAGGGGCATGCGATTGGTGGTCATGACCCGTCGACAGTAGGGCACAACGCACCAAGGGAGCCGATCAGTTCGGCCCGCCGGATCTCTCGCATCGGGCTACTGCCGCTCACCCTCATAGTCTTGACAGACAGACATAGTTTCGCGCCGATCTCGTCAAGTCACCGCATCTGGATTTGTCGTCCGCACTGCAAAACTCCATTGATCTTCAAGCGTAAGGTCATCGAATGATGAGTGAGAATTCTTCTTCGCATACGCGCAAACCCGAGGTGTCAAGGCAACGCAATCAACATCCGACTTATCTTGCGTTCTCGGAAGACAGCGATCTCTTCGATAGATACAGCTATTGTCTGCGCCGCATCATTCATCTCGGCCATACGCCTTTTCAAACTGTATGCGTTGCGGAGACCGCGAATCATGGCGTCACTCTTTTCTTGGATGGCATGATCCAAAGCGCTGCTTTGGATCAGGAACTGTATCACGAACTCTTGGTCCAACCCGCGATGCTCGCTCATCCAGCACCTAGGAATGTACTGGTTATCGGCGGGGGAGAAGGAGCGACCATTTGGCAGGCGCTACGCCATAAGTCGGTCGAGACGGCAACGATGGTTGATCTCGACAGCGAACTGATTAATGTGTGCCGGAAATATCTGAAAGACTGGCATCGAGGAGCCTTCGATGATCCCCGATGCAGGCTCGTTTTCTCGGATGGTAGAGAGTTCATCGTAAACGACCAAGATCTTTATGATGTCATTGTCATCGATTTGAGCGATCTCGTTTCCGACAGCCCGGCGCTGGCTCTCTACACTCGGGAATTTTATCTGCGTATCAAAAGGCGGCTGAGGCCTGGCGGCGTTGTTGCCGTTCAGGCGCTGAGGTTTTCTTTTGCTGACGGCCGCGCTCATGCAATGCTGGCGCGAACGCTCAAGAGCGTCTTTGAGCAAGTTCATACTTACAGCGCGTTGATTCCGTCATTCTTGCGAGGTTGGGGGTTTCTCGTCGCATCTGACTGGTTCGACCCGAGCCGACTATCCGCGTCGGCTATGAATTCGACAATCTCAAAACGCTTGGAGGCATCTCTCTCTCACTTAACCGGTGAATTCTTTAGGTCGTGTTGTACCCATTGCTCACAAGCGCAAAGGCTACTTGCGTCGGACGGGCCTATCTTTGAAGATAATAAGATGGGCGATCTCGATAAGATACTCGCACAACTGGTACCTCTGCACGGTGAATTTGACCGTTTGAGCGTTGGATCAGAGTAGGTCCGGCAGTTGGCTGGGATCAACGAGCAGTTCGATGCTGCGGGGTGTCCTCGGCCGCCTTCGGATGAATCCTGCCCGTTCGAGCGTCAGCACCATCTGATGAACCGATGGCGGGCTGACGCAGAAGTATTCCCGCATGTCGGTCTCGGCCGGGGACGGCGGTGTAACCGCGTGTACAGGTGGATATAGGCCAGATATTGGCCCTGCTTGGCGGTGAAGGTTTTTCCCGAGCGACTCACGCCGGCCATCCGATTCAGCTGGTGATCCGTGCCTCAACACGAGGAGGCACGGATGAATGTACGCTATCGGGTCGAATTGAGCCAAAGCGAGCGTGCAGAGCTCATGCACCTTATGAGCGGCGGCAAGCAGGCGGCGCGCAAGCTCAAGCGAGCCCAGATCCTGCTGGCTGCCGACGCCGGCGTCAGCGACGAGGACATCGCTGCAAGCGTCGGGGTTGGCGGCTCGACGGTCTACCGGACCAAGCGGCGGTTTGTCGAAGGCAACCTGGAGCGAGCGCTGAGCGAAGAACCGCGCCCCGGAGCAGAGCGCAAGCTCACCGGCAAGGAGGAAGCCCTGCTGGTGGCGACCGCCCGCTCGAGCCCGCCCGCAGGGCGCGCGCGTTGGACGCTGGAGCTGTTGGCGGGCGCAATGGTCACATTGACCGCGCACGGAAGCCTGTCGCCCGAGACGGTGCGCCGCCGCCTGGCCGAGAACGGTCTGAAGCCGTGGCGCAAGGACATGTGGTGCATTCCCCAGGTTGACGGCGATTACGTCGCCCGGATGGAGGACGTTCTCGATCTCTATGCCGAGGCACCCGATCCGAAGCACCCGGTGGTCTGCTTTGACGAGAGCCCGATCCAGCTGATCGGCGAGGTTCGCCAGCCGATCCCGGCGAAGCCGTGGCAGCTCGAGCGCTACGACTGCGAGTACCGACGCAACGGTACCGCCAATCTGTTTGTCTTCGTCGATGTAAGTCGCCCCTGGCGCAGAGTGAAGATCACTGAGCGCCGGGTCGCAGAGGACTTCGCTGCCTGCATGCGCGACCTTACCGATATCCATTATCGTGCAGCGGAGCGCTTTCGCGTGGTGCTCAACAACGTGTTGATCTGAGGCCGGCCGCACGGCAAATAGGTCAGGCGACCGGGACCGAATACCCCATCTCTTCAGAAAGGCGGCTGCGCTTCATGCTCTGGTCCTCATATGCGCCAGAGCGAACGTCAATCTGGGGTAAGTCCAGGGGGCAAGGTCTCAATGGCAGGCGACCTCCCGCGAATGAGGAGCTTCCTCCGCGAAAGCCAGCGTCATGAATCGTCCGATGCAACAGTCTTTTCGTCATACTTCCCTCCTCGTAAAGCGCAATGGTCGCGATCAATAGACAATGACAGATCGAATGGATTTGCCCCCATGCATGAGATCGAAGGCTGTGTTTATCTCGTCGAGAGGCATCGTATGGGTGATCAGATCGTCGATCTTGATCTTGCCTTCCATGTACCAGTCCACGATCCGCGGCACGTCCGTGCGACCGCGTGCTCCGCCGAAGGCGGTGCCCTTCCACACACGACCGGTGACGAGCTGGAACGGCCTGGTCGATATTTCCCTGCCGGCCTCCGCGACACCGATGATGATCGATTCACCCCAACCGCGATGACAACATTCGAGCGCTTGTCGCATGACGTTCACGTTGCCCGTGGCATCGAGGCGCCCCCGTCCGTCAAGTCTTGGATCGCCTGCACGACCTTGTCATGACCGACTTCGGACGGACTGATGAAATCCGTCATACCGAACTTCTTGGCCATTTCGACCTTCGCTGGGTTGATATCGACGCCAACGATTCTGTCGGCGCCCACCATTCGCGCGCCTTGAATGACGTTTAAACCGATGCCGCCGAGGCCAAAGACCACTACGTTCGATCCCGGACGCACCTTCGCTGTGTAGATCACCGCACCGATTCCGGTCGTAACGCCGCATCCGATGTAGCAGATCTTGTCGAAGGGAGCGTCTTCGCGGACCTTCGCCAGAGCGATTTCCGGCAACACCGTGAAATTTGAGAAGGTCGAGCAGCCCATGTAGTGGAAGACTTCACGTCCGTCGCAGGAGAAGCGGGTCGTCTTGTCAGGCATTAGACCTTGGCCCTGGGTAGCGCGTATCGAAGTGCACAGGTTGGACCGCTGCGACAGGCAGGTCGTGCACTGCCGGCATTCCGGCATGTAGAGCGGAATGACGTGATCGCCTGGCCTCAGCGAGGTTACACGTTCGCCAATCTCGCGCACGATTCCCGCGCCCTCGTGGCCGAGGATCACTGGAAATTTACCTTCCGAGTCCAGACCCGACAGCGTGTAGGCGTCGGTATGACAAATGCCCGTCGCCTTGATCTCGACAAGCACCTCTCCCTGTCGCGGACCGCCGACTTCGATCGATTCTATCGACAGCGGCTTCTTGGCTTCCCAGGCGACGGCTGCTCTGGATTTCATACATGCTCCTTCGAGTGACAAATTCTGCAGGACGACGATCAGCATTCGTCACCCCGTAATTCTCTTTGCGTCAGTGATCGCGATCTATGGTGCCGCTCGCGTTCGCGTCGGCCTTGTAAGACGATGCGAATCAGTCGTTTGGGCGATCAAGTCCGGGAAAAGATCCGACTGGTCGTCGAGCACCTCCCGGATTGTTTTGCTCGAGATGAGCATCTTCTTCGCCAGCTTGGCCGGACGCTCGTAGCCGATCGCTGGGGTGAGCACCGTCGCAACCGCGGTGCTGGCCTCCAGGTGTCTCTGACATACTTGCGCATTCGGCGTGATGCGGAGGCCACATGGCCCGAGACATGTGAATAGCTTCTATAGGGAAATGCTTTGCGTTCGAGAATCAGACCAGAGCCGTCGTACGAAGTGACAAGCCCTTCCGCATGAGGTTCCACATACGGTCCCCATTTGAGAATGACCAACTCAGTACCACTGAGCACCTGGGACTGGCCGTCCGCGCCGCCGTCGATCACGAACTGATCAACATCGCGCGAATTCAGCCGGTGCTCCGCCAAGGTGGAGATAACGGCATCAAGAGTTTCGATAGCTTGATACCGCAGATTGTTATTCCGCTTCTCTTGCCCCACGCAAAAGACAAGCCGTCCGTTCTCGATAAGAGCAATCGCTCCGTCATGGCTCAATTTGAGGCCGCAAATTCGCATAGCGCCTCCATGTCTAACGTCCAAAAATCTAGCTTCCGCCGTATCTCGATGCAGAAACTGGGCCAAGCGAACCAGCGGAATCGCGCGATGTATTCGCTCCCGAATGTCGTTTCAGCTAGCAGGTTTGTCTGATTGCAGACTCAGGCATGTTCGGTCTGATGTAACCACACACGTGATGTGCAGTGACTGCCCGCACCGTCAGCGGGCTATAGGAGACGCGGCGTTGTGGACTCTCGGCGAGCGACACCAAAGTTGGCCTAAAGTTGCTCCGCGCTAGGAAGTGGGACCTGGAATGGGGCGCGTTTGAATCTCGATCTGCAGAACGAGAAAGAGACGGCTGCTCGCAGATTCCCTTTTCTCTTTTTGGGAGGCGGCCTCGGGTGTGATGGATCGTTTGGTGTTGAGCGAGGCCGCCTGGGAGCGACTGGCGCCGCTGATCATAGGCCGGCCCGATCAGAAGGGCTCGACCGGGCGGGACACAGGATGTGTGTGGAAGGTGTGCTTTGGATCGTGCGCACGGGCTCACCCTGGCGTGACCTTCCGGAGGCGTTCGGAAGAGCGTATTCCGGCGCTTCAGTCGATGGAGCATCAAGGGTGGCGGATCTTCGAGGCGATGTCCGATAATCCAGACTTCGAATATCTGATCGTTGATTCCACCATCGTCCGGGCGGATCAGAACGCCGCCGGGGCGAAAAAGGGGGGCTGAAGATCAGGCGCCTGCCGCTCGCGCGGCGGCCTGAGCCGAAGGTACATATGACCGTTCGCGGCTTGGGATGTCCGGTATGGTTCATGCTCGCTGCGGGCCAGAAGGGCGATGCAACACAATAGCTTCGCCAGATGTCTGTAGAGAACAAAACGAGTCTCGTGGGACGTTTTAAGATCGGACGTCGCACGGCTACTTTTCCTTTGTTTCTGCATCTTCCTTACTTATCGATACAGCGCGCAGATCCGATGGTAAAGGTCGATGACGTCCTCGTCGTAGAATACGATACTAGGCCGAAAAAAATCGGACAATCTATTCTCCCCGTCCGCCGCAGGGACGCCGTGCCGACCTGGAAGGTGGTCCAGCTGATAGTTAGCTAAACTACAGTCTGCACCAGACTCCGGGGCCGAAACGTCTTGCCGAGCCCCAGAAGGAGGGGGGCGCACGCAGGGGCGCGGCTACCGAGTGGCATCGCCTGGCCTGCTCAAGCGCAGCGCCGAAGGCCGGGGAGACCGCAGCGCGAGCGCCGTCGGCCCTTGCGGGCGCCGGGAAGCGGAGCACCTGCTCAACGTTCCAAAGCTGAAAGTCAGAGAACCTGTCTCAAGCAGGGAGCCGAAAGGGCTACCCAGTCCGCTAGTAGGCGCACGGATTCCAAATCGCGACGGCGGTTCGAGAAGTCGATTGAGCTGGTTGAAGGATGCGGGTTTTCAGCCGTCGCTCTTGGCCCGCCATACAACTTCTCGTCTTCGCGATCGTAGTGGCGATCGCGCTCGAGAGCGCACGCCTGATAGGCCACGTGGAAGTCATGCCGGGGTGACGCGAACGTCCTCCTTTTTTGAATACAGGCTCATTGGATTGAAGTGATCTCCTATTTGGCCGGCCGCGTGACACCGTCGGCGGAGTCGTCCAACCAGGACGCGCGAGAAAGCGCCACCGGCAGGCCGGGCCCGGCACGACACACACAGCGCATAGAGCCCAATCGCTTGCGACGCGCTCAAGTCACGGGCGTTTCGGCCGAATATACAAAGCGCGAAGCAACTCCACACCATACGGTCGGCTGATCGATCAGTGCATGCGCGACGTGTTGGCGATCAACGCCAGTGATCCAGCAACTTTGGCCTGGCGTGTTCACACATTCTACAAAGCAGAAAGCCACTCGCCCCGTTCATACGATCAACGATCTGCCGAAAATCTTGCCCTTCGAAGAGTTCGTTGTAGTCATCACGTAGAAGATTTCCAAAAACATGGCGCCTCTCGAAATCCATGCAACAGAGTGTGATGTCGCCGTTTGGCAAAAGAACATTGCGATAATGCCTTCCTTCAGCACATGTGAGAACTCCAGCTATCGGCGCTCGTGGTTCAGCGATCTTAGGGTCGACGCTTCCACCCCTGCTAATCAGCGATCCCTTGCGAACCAGCGCCTCGGCGGGGATGAGCTTGACGAGATCAGGATGGATCTCGCCGAAGGCAAGGAATTGTATCGAGGGAATGTCTGCGTCCACCAATTGACGGAAAAAATCGAGATAAGGTTTCCTGACAAGGCGGCTATTCATGTGCTCGCCGCTATCAAATACGTGGACTACAAACGCTTTAAAGCGCAGCAGCTGTAAGCGGCGTAGATCGCGCTCGTTCATTCCCACAAGCGTTGTGTAGATTCGGATGCCATGGCCACACGCGTGAGCCTGCTCGACCATCGTAATCCTCCGCTGGGGGCCGCCTTGTCAGGTGGACCGTTGTGTTGAGAACTGTCCTTATGGACAGGCATACTCACA